>CAZYJB010000391.1:0-3244 GCA_964647675.1 uncultured Verrucomicrobiota bacterium
GGCTGAAGAAGGGGCACTCATGGCTTGATTCGCAGATCCTTCCCGGGGACGCCGTGTCTCATCGTTTCCGCGCCGCGAGGCACGCGCCCCCGATCGAGGCGCCGGCTGTTGAACACGCGCTCCCATGGCTGGCTGCGTCCATAGCCCCTCCCGGCCTGCGGCGACCAGTAAAATCCCGGCCCGCTGCTGCCAAAGTCGTACCCCGCCGGGGACCGCGCCTTCCACCCCGGCTCCTTTCCCATCGCGCGCCAAATTGCCACGCTGAGCGCGTGAACGACGACGCCCCGGCCCCCTTCCCGCGCGACGGCCTGTCCACCGCGCTGCGCGCCCTGGCCGAACGCGGGGTCTGGATGGGCACGTCCTCCTGGAAATACGCCGGCTGGCTCGACCAACTGTACACCCGAGACCGCTACGTCTTCCGCGGCCGCTTTGCCGAGTCCCGCTTCGAACGCCTCTGCCTCGCCGAATACGCCGAGGTCTTCCCCACCGTTTGTGTCGATGCCGCGTACTACCAGTTTCCCTCGCCGCGCTTCCTCGAAGGCCTCGTCGCGCAGGTGCCCGCCTCGTTCCAGTTCACCTTCAAGGTCACCGACGAGATCACGGTCCGACGCTTCCCCAACCTGCCGCGATTCGGCGCGCGCGCCGGACAGGGCAATCCGCATTTCCTGGACGCCGCCCTGTTCGCGTCCTCGTTCCTCACGCCGTGCGAGGCGATCCGGAACCAGGTCGGCGTGTTGATCTTCGAGTTCTCACGATTCTACCCCTCGGACTTCGCGCGCGGTCGCGACTTCGTGGCCGCGCTCGACGCGTTTCTCGCGCAACTCCCCGGGGGCTGGCGGTATGGCGTCGAGATCCGGAATCCGAATTTCCTGCACCCCGACTATTTCACGACGCTGGCGCGGCACGGTGTGGCTCACGTGTTCAACAGTTGGGAAGGCATGCCCGCCATCGCCGAGCAACTGGCGCTCGCGGAGCCGCTCCCGACAGCGGAACACAGCGCCGCGCGTCTGCTTCTTCGTCCCGGCCGATCCTATGATGAAGCGGTGAAGACGTTCTCGCCCTACGACCGCTTGCGCGACGCCTATCCTGAAGGCCGCGCCGCCGCCGCCCAGTACATCCGCCGGGTGGCCATGAAAACGCTCGACCTGCCGCGGTCTCTGTTCCTTTACGTGAACAATCGCTTCGAGGGTAACGCGCTGGCCACGTTGCAGGCGCTCCTGCGCGAAGCGGGATGGAATGTCGACGCGCTCTGATGCAGGAGGCTTGCGGCGGGCACCTCCCGAGGCAGGTGGGGTGAGGCCCTCAATGCCCGCGCCGCCCCGGTCCAGGCGGCGGCTCGGTCAGCACTTCCCGGGCGCGCACGAGCGCCGCATCGAAATTCTCGCAGAAGTTGGCCTCGCCCCATTTCTGCACCAACCCCGCCTGGCTCATGGCCATCAGCGGCTGCGTATGCGCGCCACTGATGACGATCCGCGTCCCGTAGCTGCGCCACTTCTCCTCGATCTCCTCCAGCGCGTTCAGTCCGGTCGCATCGATCGCCAGCACATCCTGCATGCGCAGAATCAGCACACGCGGCCGCTCCCGCAGCCGTTTCAAGGCCGTCTCCAGCTTGTCCGCGGCACCGAACAGGAACGCGCCCACCATGCGGAATGTCGTCACTCCTTCAGGAATCACTTTTCCCGCGATCAAGTTCGGCCCGGTGTCCGACGTCTCCCGTTCGTCCGCCGCGATCAACTGCGTCGTGGACGCGATGCGATGGATGAACAGGGCCGCTGCCATGAGCAGGCCCACCTCAACCGCGAAGGTCAGGTCGAAGAGCACGGTCAGCGCGAAGGTCAGCAGGAACACCACCGTATCCCCACGCGGCCACCGCGTGAGCCGGCGGAAATTGTGCCACTCCCCCATGCGCAGCGAAACGTTCACCAGCACCGCGCCCAGGGTCGCCAGGGGGATGTTCTTCGCCAGCGGCGCCGCCAGCAGGATGATGAGGAGCAGCACGAAGGCGTGAATGATGCCCGCCACCGGCGTGCGCGCGCCGTTGCGAACATTGGTCGCCGTGCGTGCGATGGCGCCGGTCGCCGGAATGCCCCCGAGCAGCGCCGAGCCCACATTGGCGATTCCCTGCGCCACGAGTTCCTGATTCGAATCGTGCCGGTCGTCGATCATGCCATCCGCCACCACCGCGCACAGCAACGACTCGATCGCCGCCAGCATGGCAATGGTGAAGGCCGGCCGAAAAAGGGCGGGAAGCTGCATCCAGTCCACGTGCGGAAACGTCAGCGGCGGCAGCGACTGCGGGATTTCGCCAAACACCGAACCCACGGTCATCACGCCGCGCGACGCATCCAGGCCTCCGGCGATCACGGCCAGTGTGCCCAGTGCCATCGCCGCGATGCTGCCCGGCACGAAGCGCTGCCACCGCGCCGGCCACGCGAGGATGATGACCAGCGACACCACCGAAAACCCGACGCTCAGCGGGTGAATCGCGGCCGCGTGCTTCGCGACAAAGAACAACTTGTGGACGAATTCCGGCGGCACTTTCTCACCCGCGGCCAGCGGGATCCCGAGCAGATCGCGGAACTGCGAGCTGAGGATGATCACCGCGATGCCCGCCGTGAATCCGCCCGTCACAGGATAGGGGATGTACTTGATCAGGCCGCCCAGGCGCGCCCAGCCCATGGCGATCAGCATCACCCCAGCCAGCAGGGTGCAGATCGTGAGGTTGGCCATCCCGTACTGGGTGTAGACGCCGTACACGATCCCAATGAATGCGCCCGTCGGCCCCCCGATGCAGACGCGTGTCCCGCCCAGCAGCGAGATCAGGAAGCCCGCCACCACGGCGGTGTATAGACCCGCCCTCGGATCCGCCACCGACGAGATCCCGAAGGCCAGGGCGAGGGGAAGTGCCACCACGCCCACCGTTAATCCGGCGCTCAGATCCCGCAGGAAGTCCGCACGCGAATACCCCCTCAGCGTCTCCAAAAGCTTCGGGCGGAAAGAGAACGTCAATGCTGCCACAGCCGCGTCTATTTCGAGCCGCTCTTCCCGCGCCGTCACGCGAAAAGACGTTTCCCAACCTTTCGCTTTCCTCGCTTCCAGCCCTCTCCTACCCTGTCAACCCGTATGGTGAAGGCATTTGACGCCACTTGTTCCGAGCGCATCTCGGCCCTCGGACGGCGTGTGCTCGACGGCGGGCGCCTCGAACGCGAGGACGCCCTCTTTCTGTTCCAACTCGAGTCCACGG
>CAZYJB010000391.1:3254-4959 GCA_964647675.1 uncultured Verrucomicrobiota bacterium
GGCCGACATATTCGAACTCCTCGCCTGGGCCAACCGCGTGCGCGAGCACTTCAAGGGCAACCAGGTCCACCTGTGCTCGATCGTCAACGCGAAGGCGGGCGGCTGCTCCGAGAACTGCAAGTTCTGCTCGCAGTCCGCTTTCTACCAGACCGCCTCGCCGCGCTACGGCTTCGTGGAACCCGAGCCCGCGCTCGCGGCAGTTCAGGAGGCCGGTCGAAACCAGGTCACCGCGCTCGGCCTGGTCGCGGCCTGGAAGGGGCTCAACGAGGGCCCGATGCTCGACGAGGTCTGCGACCGCGTGCGCGAACTGCGCGCCTCCGGCCAGGTGCGCGTCGATGTCTCGCTCGGGATCATCAAAAGCCCCGCCGTGGCGCACCGCCTGCGTGATGCCGGCGTGGAATGTTACGGTCACAATCTCGAAAGCTCGCGCCGGTTCTTCCCCGAGCACTGCTCGACGCATTCGTTCGAGGACCGTGTCGAAACCATCCGCATCCTCAAACAGGCGGGCATCCGCATCTGCTCCGGTGGCATCATCGGGATGGGCGAGTCGCGCGAGGACCGCTGCGATCTCGCGCTCGAACTGCGCGACGTGGGCGCCAACGTGGTGCCGATCAACATCCTGAATCCCATCCCGGGCACGCCATTCGAGAAGCTGACCCCGCTCCCGCCCATGGAAGTGCTGAAGACCATCGCCTGCTTTCGCCTCCTCCTGCCGCGGCAGGAGATCATGGTCGCCGGCGGTCGCACCCAGAACCTGCGCGACCTGCAGAGCATGGTCTTCGCCGCCGGCGCCAGCGCACTGATGGTGGGCAATTACCTCACTACACTCAACCGCCCGGTCGAAGAGGACCTCCAGATGATCAAGGATCTCGGACTTGACCCGCGCTGGGATCACGATTTCGCAGACCAGCCATGAGTCAGAACTATGAAGTCGCGGATTTCGACCGGCAGGTCGTCGCGCGCAGCCATGAGGTGCCGGTGATGGTCGACTTCTGGGCGCCGTGGTGCGGTCCGTGCCGCATGCTCGGCCCGGTGCTCGAACAACTCGCGTCCACGGCGAACGGCAAATGGGATCTGGTGAAGGTCAACACCGAGGAACAGCAGGGCCTCGCGGCGGCGTTCAATATCGCCAGCATCCCCGCGGTGAAACTGTTCCGTGACGGCCAGGTGGTGGACGAGTTCACCGGCTTTCTTCAGGAGGAGGAGGTGCGTACCTGGCTCGAACGCCACCTGCCCACGCCCGCCACCCAGCGCCTCGAACGCGCCGCCGAGTTCATCGACAACGGCGATCTTCTCGGCGCCCGCACGCTGCTCCAGGAGGCCCTCGCCGAGGAACCCGATCGCGCCGCCGCCAAACTGCTGCTGGCCGAGGTCTTGCTCGGGTCGGACACCGCCCAAGCCATCGACCTGCTCCGCTCCGTTCCCGATCACGTCGAAGAAGCCGTCCATGCGCGGTCCCTCGCCCTGCTGGCCGAAGCGTCGCTGCGGGACTCGGCTTCGCTGCCCGCGGACGCCACCTTGCAGCCGATGCTCGTCGAGGCGCTCCAGGCCATTCGCGAGCGCCGCTGGGAGGTCGCTCTCGAGCGATTCACCGGGATCGTGGAGCAGAAGCCAAAGTTCGCCGAAGGCCTGGCAGCCGATTGCGGCAAGGCCATCTTCCGCTACCTCGGCGTGCGCCACCCGTCCACCGCGCCGTTCTACCGCC
>CAZYJB010000392.1:0-4952 GCA_964647675.1 uncultured Verrucomicrobiota bacterium
CGGCGCATCGCGTTCGACGACTCCTGGGCCGCCGCGCTCTCCGCGGGAACGGTCCTGCAGATCACGCCGGCCCAGACCTGGCAGGGCAGCGCCGACAATCCGGCGGACAGCTCGGCCGAGGTGCGACTCGTCCACGACGGAGAACACCTCGCCGTCGACGTGCTCGTGCAGGACGATCGCGTGGTCTCGAACATCGAACCCGACGACATCAAGGGGCACTGGCGCAGCGACTCGGTGGAGATCGGCCTCGACCCACACGCCGGCGCCGAGGACACGCTCGACGCGTTCAAGATCGGTATCATTCCCTTCGACACCCGGGGCCGGGTCCGCGCCGCGCGGGACGCCGATGCGCACCCCGGTCCGGTCGAGCGCACCGCGCCCGGCCTCGAACTGGCATCGGAACGCACGGCGACGGGTTACCGCGTCCGCGCGATCATCCCCTTGGAACTGGTGCGCGGAGACGGCTCGCTTCGGCGGATCCCGAGGCGCCTCGGTTTCAATGTGCTCATCTATGACGGCGACAAACCGGATGCGGCGTTGGGCGAGAACATCAACCAGTGCCGCCTGGCCTGGTCGCCGCGTTCGGGCATCCAGGGCCGACCCGAGGATTGGGGTCGCCTTGAGCTCGAGTGAGCCCGAGGTAGCGCCGTCGGTCCCGACTCAGGCACCTCCCAGCAGGATGAGCCGCACGCTCTCCAACCGCACGCGCGCCTCCGCCATGTGCCCGGCGAGCGCCGCGCGCTGATCCTCCAACCACCGGACCTCGCTCTCGCTCACGGTGGGATTCACGCGCGCGAGCGCCCGCAGGCGTTCGATCTCGTGGGAGAGTTCGCGATCCATCGCGTCCCGCGCTTCCTGCCGCACCACACCACCGAGGTCCTCCGCGCGCGACTGGGCGCGCTGCAACAGGCTCTCCACCACGTCGGCCATCCCGGGCGCCTCCAGGATCTGGTGGATGGGAACGTCCGCCAAGGTGGCCCGCGCCAGTTGGGCCACCTGCCGCTCCGGCACCTCCACCCCGCGCGCGTCGATCACCCCGCGCAACGGAGTCGTCGGCAAAAACCGGTCCACGTGCAGCTTCGGCGGCGCCGTCGGCTCGAGCACATGCACGGTCTCCAGCCAGAAACCCCGCACTCCGGCCCGCGGCCATGACACGCATGCCGTCGTGCCCAGGCCCGTCCCGAGCAGCAGGTCGAGCGCGCCTGTGACCATGGGATGATCCCAGCTCAGGAAAGTCATGTCCTCCCGCGCCAGCGCCGACCGACGATCGAAGGTGGCGATCACCCCCTCGGGAGGAACGCCGGGAAACTCCCCCGCGTAGACACCATCTCCACCCAGGCGGTACAGACGCGGCGCCAAGTCCTCGACCGGCACACCATACTGATCCCAGATTCGCAGCAGGAACCGCTCGAGGTCCGGATCCTGGTCGGCGGACGCGATGGTCTCGACCAGGTGCTTCGCGGCCGGCGCTCGAAAGGAGTTCATCTCGAGCAGCCGGTCGCGACCGTGTTCGAGCTGCGATTCGAGTTCGAGCCGGAAGGCAATCGTCGCCCTCACCAGTTCGTTGAGCTCTTCCCGGCGCGTGGTGTGGGTCTCGTGAAAGTCGACGGCGAGATCCCGCACCGCAGCGGCAAATCTCTCGCGCAAGGCGCGCCCCGCCACACTGCTGCGCCCGAACGCATCACACCCCTCGTGGTACCAGCGGAACACCACCTCCTGCGCGCTGTCCCGCACGTACGGTACATGAATCTGGATCTCGGACGTCTGCCCGATGCGATCCAGACGACCGATCCGTTGCTCGATCAACTCCGGGTCGAGGGGCAGATCGAAGAGGACCAGATGATGCGCGAACTGGAAGTTCCGCCCCTCGCTGCCGATCTCCGACGCGATCATGATCCGCGCCCCTTCCGGATCCGCGAACCACGCTGCATTGCGATCGCGCTGCACGAGTTCGAGTCCCTCGTGGAACAGCGCGACCTTCACAGCCAGGCGCGCGCGCAGGGCCGCTTCAATTCCCAGCACCTTCCCCACCGAACGGCAGATCAACAGCACCTTCGCATCACTCAGTTCGCGAAACAGGCCCGCCAACCACTCGATCCGCGGATCCCCCTCGAGGTCCAACGCCGTGCGTCCGGCGGTTGTGGGAGGCGTGACGCCCGCCGACGGGGTCTGGTCAGTGTCGAACTCGGTGGCGAGGCGCTCGAGCTGCGCTTCCGTGCCGGGCGGAAGCGGGGCGGGCTGCGGGCGGCGGCGCGGAAACCCGCGGATGGTCGACCGCGTATTGCGGAACATCACGCGCCCGGTGCCGTGACGGTCGAGGAGATCCTGCACCAGCCCGTCGCGCGCGTTGGTTCCGAGACCGGCGAGCGCTTCGACCCTCTGCCGCACCGATTCAGGTTCGGCTCCCAGCACCTCCTCGAGGAGGCCGCCATCCCGAGCCTCGAGCGGTTCCCCTCCCAGCAGCCGCGACGCCAGCCCGGCCAGCCGCACGTAGAGTCCGGACTCCCGTTCGAAGGCGGCGAGATCGTGGAACCGATGTGGATCGAGGAGACGCAGCCGCGCGAAATGACTCGCCACACCAAGCTGCTCGGGAGTCGCCGTGAGCAAGAGGACGCCCTCCGCCGACTTGGCGAGCGCCTCGATGGCGAGATAGTCCGCGCCAGGTTGTCCGGGCTCCCACGCCAGGTGATGCGCCTCGTCCACCACCAACACATCCCAGCCCGCGGCGACCGCCTGCGGACCGCGCCGCGGGTCGCGCAGGAGCGGCAGCGCACAGAGCACGAGTTGGTCTTCGAGAAAGGGATTCGTCGCCGGTTCCCCGCCCTCGATCGCATCGCAGCGCTCCTCGTCGAAGAGGTGAAACCAGAGGTTGAACCGCCGCAGCAGTTCCACGAACCACTGATGCACGAGCGGCTCCGGCACCACCACCAACACCCGTGCCGCCCGACCCGTCGCCAGCAGCCGATGCACGATCAGACACGCTTCGACCGTCTTGCCCAGGCCGACCTCGTCCGCGAGCAAGACCCGCGGGCGCGGTCGTGATGTGACTTCCTGCGCGATGTAGAGCTGGTGCGGGATCAAATCCATGCGGCCGCCCATGAACCCGCGCACGGCCGACCGCCGCCGCTGGTGCTGGTGCGTGAGCGACTCACGACGCAGGTCGAATTCGCGGGACGAATCCGACAGCCCCGCACGCAACCGCGCCTCGGCCCCGCCCGCGCTGACCCGGTCGTCCAGCTCGGTCTCCGCCGCGCATTCGCCACCCTCGCCGCGGTACACGAGCAACCCGGCCCGGATCTCCACCCGCTGCACCGTCCATTCCGCGCCGCTGCGCAGACGCGCCCGTTCGCCCGCCTTAAGCGTCAGCCGGCGAAGCGGTGCGGACTCCGCGACGTACTGCCGCACTTCGCCTGCCGCGGCGAAACGCACACTGACTCGGCCGTCTCCCCAGGCACTCACTTCGCCCAGCCCCAGTTCGGGCTCGCTCACACTCAGCCAGCGTTGTCCGACACGGAATTCCAGCTTCATGACCTTCAAGGGCCGGCGACGCTACCGGGCACCCCGGTGCACTTCGAGGATAGGCTTGAGCACGTTCCAGACATTCGTGGCCACGACCGCGTGTCCGGCCGCCGTCGGATGAATCTGGTCGGGCAGGTTCCATTCAGGGCGACCACCCACGCCCTCCAGCAGGTGCGGCACCAATGCTACGCGGCACTCGCCGGCCACCGACGGGAACACCTCCTGAAAGGCTTTCTGATAGTCCACGCCCATGTTGGGTGGCATTTGCATGCCGGTGAGCACAATGCGCACCTCGGGGGACTTCTCGCGCGCAAGCCGGACGATGGCGACCAGGTTGGATCGCGTCGCCTCCGGCGGCAGTCCGCGCAATCCGTCGTTGCCGCCCAGTTCCACGAGCAGGACGTCCACCGGCCGGCGCAGGATCCATCCCAGCCGGCGCAGGCCGCCGGCGGTGGTGTCTCCGCTCACCCCCGCATTCACCACGTCGAAGGAGAACCCCGACTCCCGCATCCACGCCTCCAGCCGCGCCGGGAACGCCTCGGACGGGTCCACTCCAAATCCCGCCGCCAGGCTGTCGCCCAGAATAACCAGGCGCGGCTTCGGCTCCGCTGCGCCACGCGCAGGCGCGGGAGGTGTCTGCGCCGGTGCCCCCAGAATCGGCACGATGAGGCTGACCAGAACGGCGACGACGATTCGCTTCATGCGATGCTCACCCTTGAACCGTTCCGCGACCCGGGCAACTCCGGGGTTCGCGGAGTCCGCTCTCACCCCTTCTCGTAACGTTCGGCGAGTTTCTCGGCCCGGACGCCCGCGCGATAATCCCTCAGCGTCCGCCACATCATCCAGTAGGTGCGCCAAATGCCGTGCTTCCGGAATCGGCGGGTCGAGGTGCTCACGGCCGCTCCGGCCAGGGCCAGCCGGCCTTCGCCCCGCAACCGCCGGCACAACTCCACCTCCTCCATCAGGGGCATCTCCGGCACCCCCCCCACGCGCTCCAGCGCCGTGCGCCTCACGAACATCGCCTGGTCGCCGAAGATCCAGCCGTTCCACCAAAGCCGCGTCCAGCAACGCAACCGCGAGCCGCGCATCACCCAGGGCGCTTCGCGAAACGTCTTCCAAAACCCTCCGCCAACCACGAGCGGATCCCGCAGGCACCGCAGCATCGCCGCGCCGGCGCCCGGCGTCACCCACGTGTCGGCGTGCACGATCCAGATCACCTCGGCGGACACCGCTCCGATCCCGGCGCGGATCTGCCCGCCGCGGCCGCGCGGTGCGGTCAGGCAACGCACGCCCGCCGCCACTGCCACGTCGCGCGTGCGGTCGCTGCTCCCGCCGTCGACCACCACGATCTCCGTCACCTCCGCCACCGCGCGCAATCGACGCAACGTCTCCGGCAGGCACTCCGCCTCATCAAGTGCGGGAACCACCACCGC
>CAZYJB010000393.1:0-4952 GCA_964647675.1 uncultured Verrucomicrobiota bacterium
GATGGCTACCGAGCCGCCTGGCCGGATCCCGGGGCCCGCCGCGGACTGACTTGGACGCCGATCACGCGCGAGGACGATCCCAAGGATCGACACGACCGCATTGACTTCGTCTTTGCGCGCGGAGCAACGGTGAAACCCGGCGCCGCGCAGGTGATCGGGGAGTCAGCCGACAAGGCGGACGTCGTCGTGACTTCCTATCCGTCGGACCATCGCGCGGTGGTGGTGGAGGTCGGGTTGCCCGAACAACCGGGGAAATGAGGTGGAGTGGGACGAACCTTGTCCTGGCCACGTCCGGCATTGCAGTTCATCCCGTTGACCTCGTCCGCCCGTCTGGCCCATCTCTGCCTTCGACGTGGGCGATCGTCCTGCATCGTCCGGTAAGGAACCGGGGAATGGACTTGTGGAGGAGGGGCGGATTCTGGCATGCAAGGCGGCCATGCGCAGGCCCACGGCCACGAGTTTCCGCGCGACGAACCGCCCCTCATCGGGGTCGGGCGCCGTGCAGTTGCCCGTGGATCCGGCGCCGGCGATTGGCCGGTCCGGGATCATTAACGCCACCTGCGCCGGTCGCTGAACGAGTTTCCCCAGTCGAAACCCCGTTCCGCGACGCGGAACGGGGTTTCGCGTTTTGGGGCGGACAGAAGACGACGCCATGAAGAAAAACCGAATCGAGGTCTACGACACCACGCTGCGCGACGGCGCCCAGGCGGAAGGCATCAACTTCTCGCTGATGGACAAGCTGCGCATTGCCGAGCGCCTCGATCAGTTCGGCGTCCACTACATCGAGGGAGGCTGGCCGGGGTCGAATCCGAAGGACATGGAGTTCTTCCAGCGTGCGGCGCGCAAGAAATGGCGCAGCGCGCGCATCGCGGCGTTCAGTATGACGCGGCGCAAGGGCATGGCGGTCGAGAACGACCCGCTCATGCACCAGGTGCTGGAGGCCAAAACGCCCGTCGTCACCATCGTCGGCAAGACCTGGCTGCTCCACGTCACGGAGGTCCTGCGCGCCAAGCCGGACGAGAACCTCGCGATGATCGGCGACACCATCAAGTTCCTGCGCGACCATGGCAAGGTGGTGATCTACGACGCCGAGCACAGCTTCGACGGCTACGAGGACGAACCCGAGTACGCGCTGGCCACGTGGCAGGCGGCGGAACAGGCGGGCGCGGATTGCCTCGTGCTCTGCGACACCAACGGCGGCCGGTTGCCCTCCGAGATCGCGCGCATCACTGCCCTCGCCCGCGGCAAACTCTCCTGTCGCATCGGCATCCACACGCACAACGATTGCGGCTTCGGCGTGGCCAATGCCGTTGCCGCCATCGATGCCGGCGCCACGCAGGTCCAGGGCACGCTGAACGGCTACGGCGAGCGCACCGGCAACTGCAATCTCACCAGCATCATGCCCACGCTCGAGTTCAAGATGGGACTCACCGGCGTGCCCGCGAAGTCGCTGCCCAAGCTCAAGGAACTCTCCGAGTTCATCGACGAAATCGCCAACGTGCGCCATGACCCGCGCCAGCCGTGGGTCGGCCAGACGGCGTTCGCGCACAAGGGCGGCATGCACGTCCACGCCATCGACCGCATCGCCCGCAGTTACGAGCACATCACCCCGGAATCGGTCGGCAACTTCCGCCGCGTCCTGGTCAGCGACATGTCCGGGCGCACGAACATCCTCATGAAGGCCGCCGAGCTGGGCTTCAAACTCGCACCCGACGCCGACACGACGCGTGCCATCACCGCCAAGGTGAAGGAACTGGAGGCCAGCGGATTCGAGTACGAGGCCGCCGAAGCGTCGCTGGCCCTGCTCATCCGCGGCGTGATTGATCACAACCCCGAGCTGCTGTTCACGGTGGATTCGTACCACGTCTCGATGCGCTCCAATGGCAGCGGCACGGTCTGCGAGGCCACGGTGAAGGTGCGCGTCGGCCAGGAGGTCCATCACGAGGTCGCCGAAGGCGACGGCCCGGTGAACGCGCTCGACGGCGCGTTGCGCCTCGCGCTGGCGCGCTCGTTCCCGCGCATCCGCAAGGTGACCCTCACCGATTACAAGGTGCGCATCCTCGACGGCGTCGCCGGCACCGCCGCCCGCACTCGCGTCCTGATCACCAGCACCGACGGTGTCACCGAATGGGGTACGGTCGGCGTCTCCGAGAACATCATCACCGCCAGCCTCCAGGCCCTGGTCGATTCGATGGAATACGCGCTGCTGGCAAAGCCATGAGCTGCGCACTCGTCGGCCTTCGATGATGACGAAATGAAGTGGCCCGCCGGCGTCCCGGATCGCTAGGCTCTCCTCGTGAAATCGCTCCTCTGCACCCTCGCCTGCCTCGTCGCGACGATGGCTGCCCGCGCCGACGCGTGGGTGACCTACGAGCCACCGGCCGGCAAATCCAACGGAAAACACATCGTCCTGCTCAGCGGCGACGAGGAGTACCGCTCCGAGGAAAGCCTGCCCCAGATGGGCAAGATCCTCAGCCAGCGCCACGGCTTCAAATGCACCGTCCTGTTCAGCCAGGACGCGGATCACACGATCAATCCGAACAACCAGACCAACGTGCCCGGCATGCACCTGCTGGCCTCGGCCGATCTGGTGTTCAATCAGTTTCGATTCCGCGAACTGCCCGATGCGGACATGAAGCACTTCGTCGACTACCTCGACTCGGGCAAACCGATGGTCGTGGTGCGCACGGCCACCCATGCCTTTGCCTATTCGCGCAACAAGTCCAGCCCCTACGCCAGGTATTCCTGGGACTACAAGGGAGCCGATGCCAAGGGTGGGTTCGGCGGGCTGACGGTGGGGGAGACCTGGACCTATCACCACGGCAACCATGGCAAGGAGGCCACCCGCGGGCTGATCGAAGGCCGGCACCGCGATCACCCGATCATGAAGGGGGTCCACGACGTGTTCGGACCTTCGGATGTCTATGGCGTGAATGCGGATTTCCCGTCGGACGCGGTGGTGTTGATGCAGGGCATGACCCTCACCGGCATGAACCCCACCGATCCCCCGCAACTCCAGAAAGCGCTGATGCCCATCGTCTGGCTGCGTGACTACCGTGGCGCGTCGGGCAAGACGTCGAAGATTCTCTGCACCACGATCGGTGCGGCCTCGGATCTTGCGAGCGAGGATCTGCGCCGGCTGTTCGTCAATGCGGCCTACCATCTCACCGCGCTGGGCGTGCCGCTGCGCGCCGACGTGACGCCGGTCGGCGACTTCGCGCCGTCGATGTTCGGGTTCGGCACCTTCAAAAAGGGCGTCAAGGTGTCGGCGCACGTGCTCCAGTGAGGCAGCGATCCGCTCCGCGTTCAGTGCCCCACCGAAGGACCGGCCCTCTTGCCGGCCTCCGCGGTTCGGCTGCGTGAAAATCCGGGCGGCATTGCTGCGGCCGGGATTTCCGCTCCAGTCCATACCTGTCTGCATGATGAAGAACTCCCTATTTCCAGCGATCGTCGCCAGCGTCATCCTGATGGCCTGCGGTCCGGCCCTTCGCGCCGCCGGTCCCGGTGGACCCCTGCCCCGAGCCTCGTCCCTGGCGGTTCCGGTTCCTGCCGCGGGAGCGCCTGCCTGGGATGGCGGCAGCGCCGGTGTGCCCTGGGTTTGGGAGCAGTTGTTTCCCGCGCAGCGCACGATCGGCGGCCTCGTGCAGACGCTGGGCAACGACCCTCTCGTGCTGCGTCAGGCGCCGCTCGATTACGAATGGCAGGTGACCACCGACGGCCGGAAATGGCGCACGCTGCCCGAGACGCGCGTGCGCAACGAGAGCCGGCGGGTGCGCACAATCCGCCTGTCGTTCCCCGTCCGCGCCCGCGGCCTGCGCCTGGTCGTCAACGCCGCGCGTGACCAGCGTCCCATCGTCCAGAAACTCGACATCCTCGATCACCCGGACGCCGTGGTCCGCCTTCCGCCCTGGGTGCTGCTGGTGAACTCCACGGAGGATTCGACCCTGCCGAATCACGGGCAGGAATTCCTGCCGCTGGTGCGCTCCTGCCCCGGATACGAGAACGTCGCGGCGCAGCAGATCTGGGTGACCGATCTCACCCCGGAATTGCTGCGCGTGGAACCGTCTCCCCTGGCCGTGTTCCTGTCGGGCACCTTCAAGGACTGGTGCCAGGTGGACCGCAGCCACTGGCGCGGCGTGGAACGTGTGTTGGCCGCTCCCAAGGTGCCGATTTGGGCGTCGTGCGGCGGCGCGCAGGCGCTGGCCATCATCGCCGACGGCGGCACGCTGCGATCGTGGGACTGCCCCCACTGCCGCGACGAGGACCGACCGAAGACGCCGATTTACGGCCACATCGGGCACACCGGTCCGGGGCCTGCCGCCTGCGGCGATTACTCGCGTTGCGCCTTCGAGAAAGGCCCGCGTTTCATCGTGCCGGCGGCCAACGAACCGCTTTTCGAGGGAATGCCGTCCACGTTCCAGGTGATGGAAAGCCACTGCGGACAGCTCATGTACGCGCCGGACGGCTGGGACGTGGTGGCGGGCGGGGGATCGGATGCGCTCACGCGCATCCAATGCCTGCGCCTGCGCGGGCATTATGTGTACGCGGCTCAATTCCACATCGAAATGGCCGGCACGCCCGAGGTCTCGCGGCAACTGATGCGTAACTTCCTGAGTCTTGCCCGGCACTCCCTGACGGCCCCTTGACGGCCCGACCGACATTTTCTACTTCAATCGCCATGAGTCAGAAGGAACACCATTCGTTTCAGGCCGAGATCCAGCGCGTGCTGGAGATCGTCATCCACTCGCTCTACACCGATCGCGAGATTTTCCTGCGGGAACTGGTCTCGAATGCGGCGGATGCGCTGGAGAAGCTGCGCTTCCTCCAGGCGTCCGGCCAACCCGTCCTCCAGCCGGAGCTCGCCCTCGAGATCCAGATCCAGGGGGATAGCGCGGCCCACACGCTGACGTTGACCGAAACGGGCATCGGCATGACGCGCGACGAGCTGGTCG
>CAZYJB010000394.1:0-4937 GCA_964647675.1 uncultured Verrucomicrobiota bacterium
GACTCAGCGGGGAACGTGGGGAGATGACCGGCGAGCTCGCGCGCGAGCGCGATCTGGAGTCCACCGGCTTCAAGGTGGAACTGATAGATCGGATCCTCGAGACGCAGCTGGCCGCGGAAGAACATGCCATTGGTGAGGGAGAAGATCGCCGCGCCAGAGAGGCGGAGGCCGTTCTCCGCAGACCAGCCAAGATGCAGCGGTTGCCCATCGGGCACCCGCGCGGTCAGGGCGGGACTGCCGGCGGGCAGGGCGAGGTCGCCGGAGGCGGCGAGATCGAAGGCGCCGCCGGCGCGCAGCGAGGCGTTCTGGACGTTGAGGCGGGTGCCGAACTTGGGCAGTTGCAGTTGGCCGCGGAACGAGCCGGAGATCGTCTGGTTAAGGCGGTGGTAGCGCAGCGACCCGGCGACATCGTCGACCGAGATGTCGCCCGGAAGGAGGAGATCCACCCAGCCCGCGGCGCCGCCCTGTTGCTGGATCAAGGTGCGCGCGGTGCTGCGCGCCGCCTGCAGGAGCGCGGCGGCCTGGAGCAGATTGGCGCGGCGCGTCGTTGGTTGCGCGAGCAGCCCCTGGCGATCTCCCGCGTCGAGCAACAGCGCGACGGCTTCGGCGAGTTGGGACCACGCGCCGTTCTCAGCCGCCACCTGACCGAAGCGGGCGACGACCCGGGGCAGGCGCACTGCGTCCCAGTCGACGGCGAGGGGGAATCCGAAGCGCCGCCCGTACTCGGCGTGCAGCGTGCCGGCCTCCAGGAGTTCGAGCAGGTCCCCCGCGCGGTTGACGGAGGCGAGCGCGACCTCCGCGGTGGCGGTCTCGAGGCGCGGTTCGAGTTGATCGAAGGCGCGCCGCAACGGCCCCGCGGCGAAGGTCACGGAGGCGGGCACGGAGCGGAATACGCCGAGCAACGCGCGCACCTCGGCGGCCTGGTTGTTCAGTGAACGGTCACCCAACGGCTTCTCGAGTTCGGCCGTCAGAAGCACGCCAAGACGTTGAACGTAGCCCGCGAGATCGGCGGTGTCCGGCAACGCGGCGAGCGCGGGTGGGTTGGGAAAGATGGCGAGATTCCGCGCGGCGACGAGATCGACCAGATCCTGCAGCGCGAGGAGGAACGCGGGGTAATCACCGCGTGCCTCGGCCGCGTTGAGGGTGGATTCGGCGTCGAGGAAAAGCTGGGTGGCGAGCTGTCCGAGGGCTTCGTCGAGCAGGGTGGTTTGCAGCGTCACGCCGAGGACCTGCGCATCGGCCATCAGTGCGAGGAGCTGGTGCACGTGCTCGGCAGCGGTGAACCGATCGAGCCCGCGGATGACCGGATTGTTGACCGGCGTGAACTCGTTCGCGCGCGTGACGCCGAGCGAGGAGGCGTAGCGCTGCGCGAAGCGGTTCAGCAGTTCTGGCAGGGCGACCGACAGGAGGGGGCCGTTGGTGAAGCCCGCCTGCTGCCGCAGGACCTCGGTGTCGAGCAGGGCGTGCACGGCGCGGCGCAGGCCGGGCAGGGAGGCGATGGCGTCGGGTTCGGTGGCGCGCGCGACGGCGGCGGCCTCCGCCTCAGCCAGCGCGGCGTCGAGATCGGCGCGGGCCGCGGGCGAACCCGTGGCCGTGCCGGCCACGAGGGCGGCGCGCGCGCGCATCAACGCGAGGCGCTGGATCGTGGCGCCTTCGAAGTCGTGCGCTCCGGCGGCGGCCTGTCCGGCCTGACGCACGAGATCGCGGATGAGATCGAGTTGCAGTCCGGTCTGAGTCGTGGCCAGCGCGCTGAAGGCCCAGGCCTCAATCACGCTGGCCGCGGCATCGAACGGGGTGGGCGGCAGCGCGGGCGAGGCACCGGTGGCGGCGAGTCCGGATTCGGCGGCGGCCAGCGTGCCGGAGAACTGCAGGAACGCCTCGCGAAAGGCGCGCAGGCAGCGCGTGGCCTGCGCCAGTTGGGCGTCCGACGCCTGGGCCGGCACGCAGGAGGTGGCGTTGTTGGGCAGGAGTTCCGCCAGGCTTCCCAGCGCGGCGATTCGCGCGCGATCGGCGCTTAGTGAGAGATGATAGAACGGATCGTCGAGCCGCACGTCGGCGCGAAAGAAGCCTCCGTTGCCGAGCTCGACGCCCGCGCTTCCTTGCAAAGCCATCTGACCGTCCGGACGCAGCGTGAGCCACAACGGACTCCCGGCGCCGACGAACAGGCGCGGCCCCGCCTCGGTGCCGTCCGGCAGGGTGAATTCGCCTTGGAACGGAATCGCCACACCGCGCGAACGCGTGAAATCGAGACGGAACTCCGGGTAGGCGCCGGATTCCCGCGGCAGCGGAATGCCCGATTGCGCGATGCGAAAGCGCGCGCCGAGGATGCCGCCGTCGTCCACCTCGCCACCGGTCCACTCCAGCTTGAACCGCTGGTAGAGCGTCACCGGAAGCCCGTGGTCCGCGGGGAGGTCGAAGATCGCGCGAATCTCGTCGACCGACACGGGTCCCACGGGGAGCTGACGTGCGGGCGAGCCGTTCCGTTCGAGCAGTGCCGGAAACTGCAGCGGGTAACCGGCGCCGAAACCCGCCTGCACGTGTGTGAACTCGAGCACCTGCCGGCCGTCGATGCGGCGCAGAAACACGCCACTGGGAAAACGCAGGAAGAACCCGGCGCCTGCGCCGAACAGGCTGCGACCGCCGGGGCGGTACTCCACCGGACCCCAGGTCTCCGGCGCGACCGCGGTCACGATGCCACCTTCAACCGGCAGTCCGTTGGTGCCGAGAGGCGCGAAGTGATCGGGATCGACGAGGCCGAGGGGGAAGACGGGCGAGTTCGCGAAGTTCCCCGCGGCATCGTAGGCGCGGGCGACGAGGAACCGTGCCCCGAGCTGGGCGGGGTTCAATCCGAGGAGAAACGTCCAGGTTCCGTTGCCCGCTTCCGTGCGCGTGCCGTCGCCGAGGGACGCGACGCCGTTGAAGAATTCGACGCGCGTGACCGCGACGTTGTCGCTGGCGGTGACCTGGAGGCGTGCGGCGGGTGAAACGCCGGCGGCGGTGAAGCGGGTGGTGATCGGGGAAATGACCGGAGGCTCGGCGTCGGTGCCGGCCGCTTCCTCGACCAGCATGACGCGATAGAAACCTTTGGACGCAGCGATGGCCGAAGGATCATCCGCCGACGCCGTCGAACCCACGGCGCGGGTCATGGCGACGTCCACCCAGGTGGGCACCCCCGGAAGGCCGAGGTCGACCGAGTTCCAGCGCTGCAGTTTGTAGAGCCGACCCGGCGTGCTCGACCATCGAAGGCGCCAACCGCCGGCGGGCAGGCGTTCCGGCGGGATTTCAATCACGAATCCGCGCGGGTCCGCGGCGGGCGGGCTTTGGGCAGACAGATCGCGGGCGTGGCGCGCCCCGAGCCCGAGGGCAAGGACCGCAGTGAGGAGGACGGCCGCCCGTCGGAGTCGTGGAGAGGGTTCCATGGGTGCGCTGTCCGGCATCATCGAGGCGCGGTCAGGGGAGTGGCGAGTTCACGCGCGTCGGCTGGCGGGTCCTTGCTGCCGGAAGCGCGGCGGATCCGTCAAGCCGGCACCCGCCCGGGAAGGTCTTCATTCGGCCTTCATGTTGGGTGTTATACCGTGCGCCCATGATGAAGGAGCGATCGGGGGCCGCGACCTCGGCCCACGCCTGGACGGCAGCGGTGACCTGGGACGACGGCCTGCGCCGACTGCTGGTCTGGCTGGTCATCGGTTTCGCGCTGACGGTGTGCGGTCATCTCGCGCGCGGAGCGGAGGGCGCCGTGATCCTGACGCCGGGTGCCAAGGGGCTCACCTTGAGGGTGGACGGTGATGCCGACGACGAATGGCGCCTGCAGGGATCGCCCGACCTGTTGAGTTGGGAAGCGCTCGGCATGGCGCCGGTCCTGTCGGGGAATCTCTCCAACGCACAGTCGGTGGTGGTGCCCGTACCGTCCGCGGCAACGTGGTTCTATCGCGCCGAGCGGACAGCGGGGCTCTTCGACCCCACCCTGATCCGGACGATCCGCCTGACCTTCACGCAGGCCAACTGGCAGTCGATCCTGACCGCGAACTACGGTCAGGACACGAATCTTGCCGCCACTCTCGAGTACAACGGGCGCACGTATCGGGGCGTCGGCGTGCGGTACAAAGGCAACTCCTCCTACAGCATGGGGGGCACGAAGAAGTCGTTGAACCTCGAGATCGACTACCTCGAGCCCGGGGCGGACCTCCTGCGCTACGAGACGATCAACCTCAACAATGCCGCGGGCGACGAGACGATCATGCGCGAGCCGCTCTACTTCAACATCATGCGCCGCTACACCGTCGCTCCGGGCGCCACCTTCGCGAAGCTCTTCATCAACGGCACCTACTGGGGCCTCTACTCGTGCGCGCAGCAGCAGGATGGGGAACTCGTCAAGGAATGGTTTCCCAGCAACGACGGCGATCGCTGGCGCGCGCCGAACGTCGCGGGTGGCACGGCCGGCGGCGGACGTCCCGGCGGAGGAGGCGGATTCCCGGGGGGAGGAGGTGGTGGCGGCGGCGGTGGTGGGTTTGCGGGAGGCGGCTCTGCGCTGCTTTATCTGGGCGACGCGCCTTCGGCCTATCTCGCGAACTACGAACTCAAACACACGAGCGGCGATACCAATGTCGCGTGGGCACGGTTGCTGAATGCCATCAGCGTTCTGCACAAGACTCCGGCCGAAACGTTCCGCGACACGATCGAGGACGTCCTCGCGGTGGACCGCTGGCTGTGGTTTCTCGCGGTGGAAAACATCTTCGCCGACGACGACAGCTACTTCAACAAGGGGGCCGACTACATGTTCTATTTCGAGCCCGAGAGCGGGCGGATTCATCCGATCGAGCATGACGGCAACGAAGCCTTCGTGAGTGGCGACGTCTCGATGACGCCGGTGCAGGGAACGGGGAACACCAACCGGCCCGTCATCAACCGGCTGCTGGCCGTGCCGGAGTTGCGCCAGC
>CAZYJB010000395.1:0-3784 GCA_964647675.1 uncultured Verrucomicrobiota bacterium
AGCGTATGGCCGTCCACCGCGCGGTCGGGAAAGGCGCGCGCGTGACGCGCCAGCACCTCTTGCGTGAGCTGCTCGATGCCGATGCCACCGACCCGCGACGCGGTCCAGGTGAAGTACTCGTCGATGACGGCGTTGCTCAGCCCGATGGCTTCGAAGATCTGCGCACCGCGGTACGACTGGATGGTCGAGATGCCCATCTTCGAGATCACCTTCACCACGCCCTTGGTCACCGCCTTGGTGAAGTTCTTCACCGTGGTCTTGTGATCGATGTCCTTGAGCAGGCCCTGGCGGATCATGTCGTCCAGGGTTTCGTAGGCGAGGTACGGGTTGATCGCGCCGCATCCGTATCCGATGAGCAGCGAGAAGTGGTGCACCTCGCGCGGCTCACCCGACTCCAGCACGAGCCCGACACGCGTGCGCGTCCCCTCGCGGATGAGGTGATGGTGCAGACCGGCCACCGCGAGCAGCGCGGGAATCGGCGCCATCTCGGCGTTGATGCCGCGGTCGGACAGGATGATGACGTTGTAGCCGTCCTCAATGGCGCGGTTGGCGGCGTCGAACAATTCGTCCAGCGCACGCTCCAGGCCCGCCGCGCCCTCGCTGGCCTTGAACAGGATGGGCAGCGTGACCGAGCTGAACGCGGGGTGGTTCAGGTATTTGAGTTTGGCGAACTCCTCGTTGCTGAGGATCGGTGTCTTCAGCTCGATGAGCTGGCAGCTGCGCGGCTCCGGATTGAGCAGGTTGCGCTCCGCGCCGATGGTCGTCTCCGTGGAGAAGATGATCTCCTCGCGGATGCAGTCGACGGGCGGATTGGTGACCTGGGCGAAGAGCTGCTTGAAGTAGTTGTAGAGCAGTTGCGGGCGTTCCGAGAGCACCGCCAACGGGGTGTCGGTGCCCATCGACCCGATGGCTTCCACACCATCGCGCGCCATGGGCACCATGAGCACGCGCAGGTCTTCGAAGGAATAGCCGAACGCGAGCTGCCGCTGCAGCATGGTGTCGTGGTCCGGGAGCGCCACCTTCGGCGCCGCCGGGAGCACCGCGAGGTCGACCATGTATTTGTTGATCCACTCGCGGTACGGGTTGGCCTTGCAGATGGCGTCCTTGATCTCGTCGTCGCCGATGATGCGGCCCTCGCGCGTGTCGATGAGGAACATGCGACCGGGCTGGAGCCGGCCCTTCTGCTTCACGCGCTCGGGCGCGAACTCGAGCACACCGGCCTCGGAGGCCATCACCACCACATCATCGTGGGTGACGTAGAAGCGCGACGGGCGCAGGCCATTGCGGTCGAGGCACGCGCCGATCTGGATGCCGTCGGTGAAGGCCACGGAGGCGGGGCCGTCCCACGGTTCCATCAGGCACGAGTGATACTCGTAGAACGCCTTGCGTTCGTCGGACATCGACTCGTGCCCGACCCAGGGCTCCGGGATCATCATCATCATCGCGTGCGGCAACGAACGCCCGCTGAGCACCAGGAGCTCGAGGCAGTTGTCGAACATCGCCGAGTCCGACCCGTTGGGGTTGATGATGGGGAGGACCTTCTTGATCTCGTTGCGGTCGCCGAGCAGCTCGCTCTCGAACATCGCCTGGCGCGCGTGCATCCAGTTGATGTTGCCGCGCAGGGTGTTGATCTCGCCGTTGTGCGCGAGATAGCGGTACGGGTGCGCGCGTTCCCAGCTCGGGAACGTGTTGGTTGAAAAGCGCGAGTGCACGAGCGCCAGGGCGCTCTCCATGTCCGGCGCGCGCAGGTCCGGGAAATACTGGTCCACCTGCGCCGGCATCAGCATGCCCTTATAGACCACCGTGCGGCAGGACATGCTGGCCACGTACCAGAAATGGGTGCCCGCCTCGCCCGCGTTGCGCACCTCGGAATAGGCGCGCTTGCGGATGATAAACAGCTTCCGCTCGAAGGTGTTCTCGTCGCCGATGCGGCGGCTGCGGCCGATGAAGCACTGGCGGAAGAAGGGCTCCGTGGCCTTGGCGGTGGCGCCGATCATCGAGTTGTCGGTCGGCACCGTGCGCCAGCCGAGCACTTTCTGACCCTCCTCGCGCACGATGCGCTCGAAAGCGCGCTCGCAATAGCGGCGGGCCTTGGCGTCGCGCGGCAGCGAGGCCATGGCCACGCCGTACTGACCGGGCTCGGGAAGCTCGAACCCGCTCTCCTTCGCCACGCGCGAGAAGAACGCGTGCGGGATCTGCAGGAGGATGCCGGCGCCGTCGCCGGTGTTGGCCTCGCTTCCACAGGCGCCGCGGTGATCAAGGTTCACCAGAACCTTCAGGCCCTGCTGCACAATCTCGTGCGATTTACGGCCCTTGATGTTGACCACGAAGCCAACGCCGCAGGCGTCGTGCTCGAACTGAGGATCGTAAAGGCCCTGCTTGGGAGGGAGGCCATTCCAGCGCGCCTGGAACGGCACGGATTCGGGTGTCGGGGTCGTCATCGGACGTACTTCAATCGCTTCTTGGCGCCTGTGCGGCGTCAAATTCGCTTAGCTTTTACGGACTCCTCAGCGGGATGCAATCCTTTGGTGCGGCCAAACAAGGTCCACCAGCGCCGCCCATTCAAACCATGATCCGCCTTCATGCATCGGTCGCCGGGGAAAGGTCCCGACGCACCCAACGCCGCGCCTTCATCTCGAAGCGCGGCAGCGTCCCCGGCGGCACCACGCGCACCGGCACGCGAAGCGCCAGCCTCGCTTGAAAGGCATCCTCGAGATCCGCCGCCACCCGCGCCGGGTCCACTCCTTTTCCCGCCTCGGTTTCCACCGCGAGACGCAGCGTCAGCAACGCGCCCTCCCGCGCCACCTCCGCCTGAAACTCCGCCACGCCGCCCGTCTCACGCACCACCTCCTCCACCGCGCTCGGAAAGACATTCACGCCGCGCACCACCACCATGTCGTCGGTGCGGCCCAGCACGCCGCCTTCCAGCGCGAGATCCCGGCTGCCGCAACGGCAGGCCGCGACGCGCCCGCGTGCGCGCACCAGGTCGCCAGTGCGGTACCGGATGAGGGGCGACCCGAGGCGTCCGAGCGTGGTCAGCACGAGCTCCCCGATATCCCCCGGGGACACCGGCGCGCTGTTCGCGGGAGAAATCACTTCGGCGAGATACGATTCATCCAGCACGTGAAGAAGGCCCGGCTCCACCGGACATTCGTAGCTCACCGGCCCCACCTCGGTCATGCCGTGGTGGTCGAACACCCGCGCTCCCGGCCAGCGCGATTCGATGGCCGCGCGCACCGCGGGAACGCTTCCGCCGGGCTCGCCCGCCACCAGAATTCTCCGCACCCGCGACCCTTCCAGCGAGATCCCCTGGTCCCGCGCGACGTCGCCCAAGTGCAGCGCATAACTCGGCGTGCAGCACAGCGCCGTCGCCTCCTGCTCGAGCACGGATCGCAACCGCGCCACGCTCGACATGCCGCCCCCCGGCAGACAAAGGCATCCCAATCGCAACGCGGACTCGAACGCCGTCCAGAACCCAAGGAACGGTCCAAATGAAAACGCGAAGAAGACGCGGTCCCCGCGGGTGACGCCGGCGGCCGCATAAACGCGGGCCCAGTTGTCGAGCATCCACGACCACGACTCCGGCGTGTCGAGCCAGCGCAACGGATGTCCGCTGGTTCCGCTGGTGCCGTGGCAGCGCGTGTAACGTTCGATGGGATAGGTCAGATTGGATCCATAGGGCGGATGTTCCGCCTGGTCCTGGACCAACTCGGCCTTGCACGTGAATGGGATACGCTCCGTGAATTCGCCGAGAGTGGCCCACGCGCACGGGTCCTGCACTGCC
>CAZYJB010000395.1:3794-4907 GCA_964647675.1 uncultured Verrucomicrobiota bacterium
TAAAAGGGATTCGTGCCGGCGACTGCCGTCACCAACGTGCGCAACCGGGAGACCTGCTCGGCCTGACGCACCGGGTCTGGGCCGGAGAGAGTCACGACGGGAGGCGGTCTACAATTTCGCGGCGGTGGGTGCGGAAGACCCGGCCGGCGCCGCCACGGCTCCGTGCGGACGCGCCGGTGCTGGTGCCGGCTTGTAAAACGTGACCAGCGTGCCACCCAGGGTGGCGAGCAGGATGCCGAGGTAGAACTGCGGCTTGATCGAACCCCATCCGCCCGCCGGCGGATGCAGCATGAGGGAGAGGGTCGCGTTCACGATGGGCGCGCCCGCGAAGACGATCGACATCACCACGCCGGGATTGCCCTTGGCCCCGAATGCGAGCAGCACACCCAACGCCCCCACGGCGCCGACGATGCCCGCAATCAGCGACCACCACGCGCCCTTTGCCGGAAACGACCAGGCCGCCCCTTTCACCAGTAATAACGCCGCGGGCGCGAGGACGGCCGTGAGAAAGTAGGCCAAGCCGACGAATAGAAATGCCTTCACGCGACCATGCGCCGGATCCGCCATCGCCATGGAACCGGTGTGCAGGAAGACGCCATAGACTCCCCACGACACGACCGTGAGCAGTGCAAACGAGAGCCAGCCCGCGCTGGAGGTCGACGATTCGGCCATACGCGCGAGCACTTTAAGGGTGCGCCCCACGAGCGCAAACAAAAGGAATGTCCCGTGCCGCACTCAGAGCCCGCCAACTCAGCTGCCCTGTGGGAACACGGTCTTCGGACGCGATTGCAGATGCAGCAGATTGGCCAGCACGTCGTCCACCCGCGCCAGGTGATCGCGCCGGTCCTCATGCTGCCGCTTGAGATCCACCAGGTACGCCGTCACCGCACTCAGCCGCTGCGCCAGCAGCACCGAGACATGCAGCGCGGCATCCGGGTGCGCGCGCAGGAACGGCATGGGGTCGCCAATCTCGCGGAACCTGCTCTCCGCCGTGACGCGCACGGTGGCGATATGCGGGTGATCCAAAAGGATCGACACCTCGCCGAACACGCTGCCGGGCTGGGACACGCAGGTGATCGGGACGCCAGCCTTCAGGATCTCCACGGTCCCGGC
>CAZYJB010000396.1:0-4898 GCA_964647675.1 uncultured Verrucomicrobiota bacterium
TATAAATTGTGTAGAGCCAGAGAGAAGCATGATTTCGAGGCACCTTTGGACCTCCCACGGCTTGAACCAGCAATGGAAGCGTCATGCCGACCGCACAGGCCGGCGGTACGAGGACGACCGTCGAGAGTGAAATGCGGATGAGGTCGGACACGGACGTGCCAATTCCTGATACTCCGATGATGGGCCAGATCCAGTTGGATAGCTCGGGCAGAAGCATGAACGGCACGGTCGCGATCGCGATCGCAAACTCGGCGTAGGCTACGGCGCGCCAGATTGCGATCGTGCCGGGATTCGAGCGCCTCAGCCAGCGGTGTGCAATGGCACTCCCAAGCGAGAGGCCGAGGAAAAAGCAGCCGAGAACTCGGGCAGACGTCTGGGACCCGGCCCCAAGCAAGTCGGTCATGGTGCGGATCCAGATCAACTGGTGCCCGAGGGCGGCGGCTCCGCTGGCGAGGAGAATACAGGCAGCGAGTTTGAATGGGGGGGGCACAGGGTGGGATGTCTTCCATAGCTTATGAATGTAGTCGAGAGGTGGAATTGCATCCGAACGGTTATTGAGAGCTTGGGAGGAATGGAGAGGCGAAGAAGGTTGTATGTAGGGCTTAAAGATCCGATCGGACGCGCGTGATGACGTGTATCTCCTGTTTCACAATGCTCGTGGTCGGAATGTTGCCTTGTTAGCAAGTGTCTCCAAATAGATGTGCAGCTCGGTTGGTATGTCTGGGAGTGGCTTTTGGGATGAAGTTGGAATTGTTGCTGTGCTGAGAAAGCGCATGCGCTTCGGGGATGCGCCGATGGCGGCTGCATGGGATGCGGTGCTACGACACACACTGAGCAAAGCTTCCGTGGATTCCGAGACACGTGTTGACGTGGACACGTCTCCCCGTCGACGTCGACTTGGGGACGTGGGCCGCAAGAAACGACCGGCAATTGCCAAGGTGCGTCGAGCCTGCGAGGTGGGGCTTCCCGAAATTGGTGCCGTCGGTGCACGGGCGGGGACGCCCGCCAAAAGCAGCCATGGCAACTCCGGATCTTCATCCAATCTTCGACGCGGCGCGCGACGGGTCCGGCGCACCGAACAGGAGGGGGCTGCCATGACTCGTCGTCGGAAGCCGGTTCCACCCGAAGCGGCGGGGCTACCTCACGTGGTGACACCCGGGGTGCGCACTCTGGACGCCCTGTTCGCGCCACGGCGCGTCGCGGTGGTGGGCGCGTCCGAACGCCCCGGCAGCGTGGGGCGCGCGGTGCTACAGAATCTTTCCGGGTATCCCGGCGCTGTCTTCGCCGTGAATCCGAATCGCGCAACCGTGCTGGGGCGGAGGGCGCATCCGGACCTCGCGTCGATCGGTGAACCGCTGGACCTGGCGGTGATTGCCACGCCGGCGGCCACGGTGCCCGGTGTGATCCGCGAATGCGGCCGGGCGGGAGTTTCGGCGGCGCTCGTGGTTTCGGGTGGGTTTCGCGAGGCGGGCCCCGCCGGGGCAGTGCTCGAAGCCGCGGTGCGCGACGAGGCGCGGGCCTTCGGCGTGCGCGTGTTGGGTCCGAGTTCGTTCGGCGTGATGGTGCCGGCGCTGAAATTGAATGCTTCGTTCGCGCCCACCCTGGCGCGTCCCGGGTCGGTGGCGTTCCTCAGCCAGAGCGGCGCGTTGTGCGCTGCCGTCTTGGACTGGAGCCACCGCGAGCACGTGGGCTTCAGCGGTTTCGTTTCGGTGGGCTCCATGGTCGACGTCGGCTGGGGCGATCTCATCTACCACTTCGGAGACGACCCGCGCACGCGGGTCATCGTGATGTACATGGAAAACCTCGGGGAGCCGCGGCGGTTCCTGTCCGCCGCCCGCGAGGTGGCCCTCGGCAAACCGGTGATCGTGCTGAAGGCGGGGCGGACCGTGGCCGCCGCCCGCGCCGCCGCGTCGCATACCGGGGCGCTCTCGGACAACGACGAAGTCCTCGACGCCGCCTTCCGGCGGGTGGGCGTCCTGCGGGTGGGAAGTCTCGCCGAACTCTTCGACATGGCGGAAGCCCTGGGCAAACAGCCCAGGCCTGCCGGGCCGCGCCTGGCGATCGTGACCAATGCCGGCGGGCCAGGCGCTCTCGCCACGGACGTCGTCCTGTCGGCCGGAGGTGAGTTGGCTGTGTTGTCGCCGGACACCTTGCATGCCCTGGAGAAGTTCCTGCCCCCGCATTGGTCGCGGGGCAATCCGGTGGACGTCCTGGGTGCGGCCAGCCCCGAGATGTTCTCGCGTGCCGTGGCCGAGGTGGCGGCCGACCCTGCCAACGACGGCGTCTTGGCGATCCTCACGCCGCAGGCGGAGACCGATGCCCGGGAAACCGCGCGGTCGCTGGTCGCGGCGGTTCCCCATGCGGGCAAGCCCATCCTGGCGAGTTGGATGGGCGGCGGCGCGGTCGAGGAGGGACGCCGCCTCCTGAATGAAGCGGGCTTTGCGACGGCGGACTTTCCGGACGCCGCGGCCGGAGTCTTCTGCCACATGTGGCGGCACAGCTACCAGTTGCGCGCGCTCTATGAGACCCCTGCGCAGTTGGTCGACCCGGGTCCGCACGAAACCGGCCGGGCCCGGACCCGCGGTCTCCTGCAACGGGTGCGCGAGGCGGACCGATCGCTCATGTCGGAGGCGGAATCGAAGGAATTGCTCGGCGCGTACGGAATCCCCGTGGTGCCGACGCGCGTCGCGTTGAGCGAGAACGACGCCGTCCGCATCGCCAACGACATCGGCTTCCCGGTCGTCGTGAAGCTCCATTCGCTGACCCTCACCCACAAGTCCGAGGTTGGCGGCGTGCATCTGAACCTCGGCCACCCGCTCGCCGTGCGCGAGGCGTGGCGGGCCATCGAAAGCAGCGTCGTCGAGCAGGCGCATCGGGACGATTTCCTCGGCGTCACCGTGCAGCCGATGATTTTGCACGGCGGGCACGAGGTGATTCTCGGGAGCCACACGGATCTTCAATTCGGGCCGGTGCTGCTGTTCGGCAGTGGCGGGCGCATGGCGGAAGTGCTGCGGGACCGAGCGCTGGGGTTGCCCCCCTTGACCGCCACCTTGGCGTTGCGGCTCATGGAACAGACACGGGTGTACGCGACCCTGCGCGGCGGACGCGGCCGGTCGGCGGCCGATCTCGCGGCCCTCGAGGCGTTGTTGGTGCGGTTCAGCTACCTCGTGCTCGAACATCCCGAGATTGCCGAGATCGATATCAATCCCCTCATCGTGGCACCCGGGATCCTGGTCGCCGCCGATGCGCGCGTGATGCTGCACCCGCCCGATGTCGACCTCGCGACCCTGCCGCGTCCCGCCATCCGGCCTTACCCCAACCAGTACGCCGTCCGTCGCACCCTCAAGGATGGCGCCGAGGTGCTGCTCCGGCCGATCCACCCCGAGGACGAGCCGGGCCTCGTCGAGTTTCACAAGACCCTCTCCGATCGCAGCGTCTACAACCGCTACTTCGCGCCGCTGAAGCTCAGCGAACGCATCGCGCACGAACGCCTGGTGCGCGTGTGCTTCAGCGACTACGACCGCGAGATTCCCATCGTCGCCGAACACCGTGATGTGCCGGGCGCGAAGCCCGTGATCGTGGGGATCGGACGCCTCAGCCGGGAGCACCAGGACCGCACCGGCGAATTCGCGCTGGTCATCAGCGACGCCTGGCAGGGGCGCGGACTCGGACATCGGTTGCTCGAGTTCGTCATCCAGGTGGCGCGCGACGAGGGGTTGTCGCGCCTGATCGGCACCATCCTGATGGGCAATCGCGAGATGCAGCATGTCTGCCGCAAGCTGGGGTTCTCCCTGCGCCACGAACCCGGCGACGCCGAATGCGTCGCGGAACTCCCCCTGCAATCCCTGTCCCTTTCTGCATGAGCAACTCCTCCTTCTGCACCCTCGACGGCAACGAGGCGGTCGCCCGTGTCGCCTACCCCTTGAGCGAGGTGATCGCGATCTATCCCATCACGCCGTCGTCGCCCATGGGTGAATGGGCGGATGCCTGGGCAGCGGCTGGCCGGACCAATCTCTGGGGCGCGGTGCCCGCCGTGGTGGAGATGCAATCCGAAGGCGGCGCCGCCGGCGCGATCCACGGCGCCCTGCAAGCCGGCTCCCTGGCCACGACCTTCACGGCGTCTCAGGGACTCCTGTTGATGCTCCCCAATATGTACAAGATCGCCGGTGAACTGACGCCGGCGGTGTTCCATATCGCAGCGCGATCCCTGGCCGCGCAGGGCCTCTCGATCTTCGGAGACCACGGCGATGTCATGGCCGCGCGGTCCACCGGTTGGGCCATGCTCTGCTCGAACTCGGTCCAGGAAGCACAGGACCTCGCCCTCGTCGCCCACGCAGCCACCCTCGAGACGCGCCTCCCGTTCCTGCACTTCTTCGACGGATTCCGCACCTCGCACGAGGTGGCCAAGATCGAGGTGCTGGGCGACGACGTGCTGACGGCGATGATTCCGCCCGACCGCGTCCGCGAGCATCACGAGCGCGGGTTGACCCCGGACCGCCCGGTGATCCGCGGCACGGCCCAGAATCCCGACGTCTACTTCCAGGCGCGAGAGACCGTGAACCCGTTTTACCTCCGTTGCCCCGTTCTCGTGCAGCAGGCGATGGATCGGTTCGCGGGTCTGACAGGACGCCAGTACCGGCTCTTTGACTACGTCGGGGCGCCGGATGCGGAACGCGTGCTGGTGATGATGGGGTCGGGTTGCGGCGCTGCGGAGGAGACCGTCGAGGCCGTGTTGGCGAGAGGCGAGAAGGTGGGTCTGCTGAAAGTGCGGTTGTACCGGCCGTTTGACGCGACCGCGTTCATGGCCGCGTTGCCGGTCTCGGCGCGCCGCGTGGCCGTGCTCGACCGCACCAAGGAACCGGGTGCGTCGGGTGAGCCGCTCTACCTCGACGTGGTGC
>CAZYJB010000397.1:0-4891 GCA_964647675.1 uncultured Verrucomicrobiota bacterium
GCTGCCTGGGCATGGGCACGGAGGGCAGCCAAGTCGAGGAGTCCCCACGGCAGCGGCGAAGGCAACCAGCAGGCCCCAGCCGGTGGCCCGCCAGCGGCCAAATTGGGCTGTGATCGTCGGACTTGGGAGTGAGTTTTCCATCGAGGATGCCGGCGGGAGACGGAAGGGTTCCATGACGGGAGCGGTTGTACCGCAGCGGTGGTCGATGACAAGCAACACCTGTATGGCTGCATTTGGGGCTGGGTCCGATACCCTACACTGAATGCGCGTCCTGATCGTCGGCTGTGGATACGTGGGACTTCCGTTGGCCGCCCAACTGATCGACCAAGGGCATGGGGTGGTGGGCATCCGCCGGACCTCAGCCGGGGCCGGCACGCTGGTGGCTGCCGGTGTCGAACTCATGGTGGCGGACATCTCACGCGCGGAATTCGTGCTTCCGCCGGGGAGGTTCGATGGAGTTGTGTTTGCAGCGGCGGCCGGACCCGGGGCCGACGCCGAGGGACTTCGCGCCGTTCATCTAGATGGTTTGCGCCGCGTTCTCGACCTGATCCGCGGTGATGGGCCTGCAAAGTTTGTGCACCTGAGCAGCATCGGCGTCTACGGACAGCAGGGCGGGGTGTTGGTGAAGGAGACCAGCGCGACGGAGCCGCGGACGGTGGCGGACCGCGTGCAACTGGAGTCGGAAGGCCTCGTGCGAATGGCGGCCAACGCGGGCTTGCCCTCGGTGATCCTGCGCGTGGCCGGAATCTATGGCCCTGACCGGATGCCGGTGCTGGACCGATTCCTCAAGAACGAGACTCGCATCGCGGGCCAGGGGACGCGACATCTGAACATGGTCCATCGCGATGACGTGGTAACCGCGATCATGGCTGCTCTTCGGAGCGGTCGCGCCGGGGAGTGTTACAACGTGGTCGACCAGGAGCCCGTCACTGAGATCCACTTCTATTCGTGGTTGGCGGAGGCTCTGGGCAAATCGGTACCTCCGCATGCAGCCGCCGGAACCGATCCCAGCCAACTCGCGGAGGCGGTCGACCAGAAGGTCTCCAACCGACGACTGACCATGGAACTGGGATGCCGGTTGAAGTACCCGAACTTCCGTCTCGGTTACACGGCGGAAATGAAGCGATTGGTGGACGCCGGACTACTGGACGTGCCCGGGGACGAATTGTGACGGCGACCCTGGGCTCCTGCCCGGAAAGGTGGGGCGCCACGTCCCTGTGGCGCCGCAGGGGTGGTGCAAAAGTAGGGTGTTCTACCCGTGTCCTGAGGCCGAGCGTCAGACCACCGATTTTCGCGCGGTGATGTTTGCCGACGCGACATAGGCGCCAGCCTCCTGACCCGGGATCCAATCATTGATGAATCCGCGGCTCGCCGCTTTGACGTCGACCTGGACGTGGGTGAACCCGGCCGCCGCCAGCATGGTGCCCAGTTCCGCTGGGGACACCGCGCCCGCGACGCAACCGGTGTAGGCCGCCAGGTCGGCTTTCAACACGTCCGGGATCGGTTGCAGCGCCACAATATCGGAGATGGCGAGGCGCCCGCCGGGTTTGAGCACGCGGAACGCCTCGCGGTAGACCCGCGCCTTGTCCGGGGACAGGTTGATGACGCAGTTGGACAGGATGAGATCGGCGACACCATCCGCGACCGGAAGCGCCTCGATCTCGCCCAGTCGGAATTCGACATTCGCGTAGCGACCGCGGTCGGCGTTGGCGCGCGCCTTGCTGATCATGTCGGGCGTCATGTCGACGCCGATGACCCGGCCCTGAGCGCCCACGCGGCGCGCGGCCAGGAAACAGTCAAATCCGGCACCGCTGCCCAGGTCCACGACCGTCTCACCCGGTTGAATCGAGGCGATGGCCGTGGGATTGCCGCAGCCCAATCCGAGTTCGGAACCTTCCGGGGCACCGTCGAGATCCTCCGCGGAATAACCGAGAGTCCGCGCGTCCGTGGCGGCGGGATTGGCCTCGCCGGGCGTGCAGCAGGACGGTCCGCAGCCGCAGCCGCGTTGGTCCTGGCGGGCAATCTCGCCGTAGCGGGCGCGGACTTGCTGGCGGATGCCGTCGTGTTGGGTCGGGGTCATCTCAGTCGAAGTGTTCATTTTGTTGTTCTCCTGTTCTCCGATGTTCACAGGAGTAGACGGACCGGCACGGAATTGGACGCAGACTATTTCTCGCACCCGGCGGAGTCGGGTTCCTGGCAGGTGCATTGGCTTCGCGGTTCGACCGCGAGGACCTTGCCGTAGCGGTCGGTTTCCCAATGACAGCAGCGCTCCATTTCCTGGCGGAGCAGGGCACGTCCGCGCTGGATCCTGGACTTTGCCGCGGAGACGGAGAGCCCCAGGCGCCGGGCCAATTCCACTTGCGACAGGCCTTCCAGTTCAATGCACCGAAGGGCGTCGCGATAGTGCGGCGGCAACCGATCCACCACCGAGCGGACGTAACGCCGAAGCTCCTCGCTGAGTACTTCCTCCTCCGCGCTCGGTGTTTCCCCGGCGGCGGCGAGCAACGGACCATGCGCCGCTTCGTCAAATGCCTCGGTATCCCGCGCCGTCCGAAAATGATCGGCGATGGTGTTTCGAGCGATCTGGAAGACCCAGGACTCGAGGCGATCGCGGTTTCGCAGGGTCGGGAGGCGTGACGTCACGCGGAGAAGCGTTTCCTGGACCAGATCGTCCGCCAGCGCCTTGTCGCGGACCCTGGAGCCGAGGAACGCGCGCAGGGTCCGGCGCAGTTCGGGCATCGGATCGGCTGCGGCGTCGATTGGGGCTCCCTGACTGGTGGGCATGGGCGGATATCCGTGGGGTTTAAGCGGGGACGGCCCGGTTGTACCACCGGCGCGAGTCATTGCACACGCGGCAAACCGACAGCATGACGGGCACTTCGACCAGCACGCCGACGACGGTCGCGAGGGCGGCGGGAGAGCCCGGTCCGAAGAGCGTGATGGCCACCGCCACGGCGAGTTCGAAGAAGTTGCTGGCGCCGATCAGGGCGCCCGGCGAGGCGACATTGTGCGGCACCTTGAACCACCGCATGAGCAGGTAGGTGAGTCCGGAGTTGAAGTAGACCTGGAGCAGGATGGGGACGGCGAGCAGGAGGACGGCGAACCATTGGGTGGTCAGATTCTCCGCCTGGAAGGCGAAGATGAGCACGAGCGTCGCGAGCAGGGCGACCACGGTCACCGGCTGAAAGCGTGGGAGGAACGACTTCTCGAACCAGTCGGATCCGTGGGATTTCAGGAGCAGGGTGCGCGTGATCCAGCCAGCCGCCAGGGGAATGACAATGAAGACCACCACGGAGGTGATGAGCACTTTGGACGGCACCACCACCTGGGCCACGCCGCAGAGGAACATGACGATGGGCGCGAAGGCGACGAGCATGATGAGGTCATTGACCGCCACCTGAACCAGCGTGTAGGCGGGGTCGCCATCCGTGAGGTAACTCCACACGAAAACCATGGCGGTGCAGGGCGCCGCCGCGAGGATGATCAGGCCGGCGGTATAGTTGCGCGCCGTCTCCGCGTCGATCCACCCGGCGAACAAGGTCTGGATGAAAAGCCATGCGAAGAAGGCCATGCTGAAGGGCTTGATGAGCCAGTTCACGAACAGCGTGACGAGGAGTCCCTTCGGCCGGCGCGCGATGCCGCCGATGGCCCCGAAGTCCACCTTCAGCATCATGGGATAGATCATGAGCCAGATGAGGACGGCGATGGGGACGTTGACCTGCGAGCCCTGACCAAACTCCATGCGGCTGAGGCTGGCGGTCCAACCCGGGGCCAGTTTGCCCAGCAGGATACCGACGAACATGCAGAGGAACACCCACACCGTCAGGTAGCGCTCGAAGAAGGCGAGGCGCTTGCGGGGCGGAGTCGGCGAGGCGGCGCTGGCGGCGGACGTCATGGATCTGCAACGCGTGTCGGTTGAAGGCAATGGAAGAACTGGCGAAGCCCTGCGGGACCCACGGGTTCCTCGGCCATCCAGGGGACGACCGCGGTTCGGTTCGCGTGTTGCTCGGCGACTTCGCGCAGGTAAGGCATCTCCGCCCTTGCGCGCGCTGCCAACAAGGGGTCACGCGTGCCGGAAGCGGCGAGGCTTTGGTTCACGACCCACGCGAAGGGCTCGATGCCCGCCCGGCGGAGGTCCGATTGAAGATCGGCCGCCTCGTGAACGGGCGTGGGCTCGGGAACCGTCACGATCAGCACCTGCGTCCACGCGGGATCGCGGAGTCGTGGTAAAAGTTGGCTGACCTCCTCCGGAAGGTCGCTCGCCTTCCGCGCAATCTCCCGGTGGTAAGCCTCCGTGGCATCGAGGAGAAGGAGCGTGTGGCCCGTGGGGGCAGTGTCCAGAACCACGAATCGATCCGCGCCCAGGGCAACGATGCGGGCGAAGGCGCGGAACACAGCAATCTCCTCCGTGCAAGGCGACCGCAGGTCTTCCTCCAGCAGCGCCCGGGAGTCTGGATCCAGACCCTCACCGTGGATTGCGAGGACGTGAGCGACATACGCCTCGGTCTCCCGATGAGGGTCGATGCGGCTGACCTTCAAGCCCTCGATATTCCCTGCCGTGGACGCCACGTGCGCCGCGGGGTCGGTCGTGCTGAGGTGCACCGGAAATCCCAACCCGGCAAGGCGGGCCGCGATGGCAGCGGCGATGGTGGTTTTCCCGACGCCCCCCTTGCCCATGGTCAGGATCACCCCATGGCCGCCGCGGGACAGCAGGCTGACGAGGCTGTCGAGGGAATCCGCGGTGCCCGGGCCCGGGCCCGGCACGGGCGAGTAGTCAGGCGATGGCATCCCCGGGTCGCCGTGGAGCAATGTCCGCAGAGCGGCGATGCCGACGAGATTGTGGTGTCGCAACGGAATTCTGAGGACCTCCATGGACTGCAGGAAGTCGGCG
>CAZYJB010000398.1:0-4886 GCA_964647675.1 uncultured Verrucomicrobiota bacterium
CGGCACATAGTCACGTCGGGCCAGCAGATTCAGCAGTGGCTCAACGATTGGGTGATTCATCAAAATGGTCTTTCTCCGGCCGTCAGGGCGGCCTGTTCGTGGTGTTCTCCGGCGCTCTCCCGGCGTCTCAACTGCCCGCACGCCGCCTCGATCTCGCGTCCGCGCGAGCGCCGGAAATGCGCGATCACGCCGCGGGCGGCGAGGGTCGCCGCGAATTGCTCCGCGGCCTCCTCGGTGGACGGCGCATAGGTCACGCCGCGCAGGCTGGGTCCGGTGGGATGATAGCGCAGCAAATTGACATGCATGCGGCGTCCCTCCAGCAGCGCGGCGAGTTGCTCCGCCTGCGCCGGTGAATCATTCACCCCGGCAAGCAGGCAGTACTGTACGATCACCGTACGTCCGCGTCGCGCCTGAAACCGGCCCGCTGCCTCCAGGATCTCGCGGATCCGGTGGCGCCGCGCGGTCGGCAGCAGCCGCTCGCGGGTGACGTCGTCGGGCGCGTGCAGCGATACCGCGAGCTGGAAGTTCTCCCCCGAAGCGGTCAGCGCGTCGATGCCCGGCACGATGCCCACCGTGGACACCGTGATCTGACGCCAACCCAGTGCGCCGAGGTCATGGTCGGCGATCCGGCGCACCGCCTCCAGCACCGATTTCAGGTTCAGAAGCGGCTCGCCCATGCCCATGAAAACCACCGTCTTCAACTCGCGCCCCTTCCTCGCCGCCTCGCCCTTCAAAGCAGCGAACTGCGCCATGATCTCGCCCACTGTGAGGTCACGCGCAAATCCGCCCTGCGCGGTCGCGCAAAAATCACAGCCCATCGCGCAGCCCACCTGCGACGACAGACAACCGGCCGCGCGGTCCTCGCGGTAGTCGGGCATCAGCACGGCCTCGACGGTGTGCGCGTCGCGCAGCCGTAGCAGCAGCTTGCACGTGCCGTCGGTCGATTCATGGCGGGCCACGACTTCGCCCGGGGATGGCGCCAGTTCGGTCTCCAGCCGTCGCGCCAATTCACGAGGGAATCCGGCGAGTCCGTCGGGCATCCGTCCACCGCCGGCGTAGAAGGCGCGCAGGACCCGCGCGGCATGCGAAGGCTTGAATCCCCAGGCCTCCAGACGCGCCTCCATCGCAGGGACGTCAAGGTCGGCCAGCGCTTCGGACACCTCGTCATCCATGCAGGGATTCCCCTGCAATCCAAGCTCCAAGCCGATTCCGGAGCTCCCCGTCGGGACAGACGCCCGCCATCCTTTTCCTTCCGGGCCCTCGAATGTTTTGAAAGCGTCAGCGTCCGGCGCTATACCAACCGCCATTCAAGCCTTGGCCGCACCATGAGAACCTCCCTGCTCCTTCCCGCCGCGTCCACCCTCCTCGCCCTCGCGCTCATCCCGGGCGCGCATGCTGCTGTCGACTTTGCGAAGGAGGTTGGACCCATCCTCAAAGCCCACTGCGTGGAATGCCACGGTGCCGACAAGCAGAAGGGCAAGCTGCGCCTCGACACCAAGGCGGACTTCACCAAGGGCGGCAAGAACGGGCCGGCGGTAAAGGCCGGCGACGCGGATGCCAGCGAACTCTTCAAGCGCGTGACGCTGCCCAAGGACGACGACGACCGCATGCCGCCGGAGGGCGAACCCCTCAAGGCCGAGGAGATCGCCGTGCTCAAGGCCTGGATCGCCGAGGGCGCCAACTGGCCCGACGGCGCGGTGATCGAGATCGCGTCCGCCACGCCACCGCCGGCCACGAGGGCACCGTTGCGCCCCGTGGTGCCCGCGCCGGAGCTGCCCAAGGACTTCCAGCCCGCCGCCGGTGAAGCCGCCGTGATCGCCGCTCTCGCCAAGAACAACATCGACGTCCGGCCCATTGCCCAGAATTCGCCCTGGCGCGAAGTCAATCTGCGTCCCCTGGGCACCAACATCACCGACGCCTCGATCGCCAGCTTCAAGGACCTCGCCAGCCTCATCGAGGTGCGTCTCGGCGGCACCAAGATCACCGACGCCGGACTCGAGTCGCTCAAGGGCCTGAAACATCTTCAGGTGCTCGGCCTGGAATTGACCGGTGTCACCGACGCCGGGGTCGCGCAGCTCTCGGGCCTCAAGAACCTGATGTCCCTCAATCTCTACGGCACCAAGGTCGGCGACGCGGCGCTCAACCACCTGCGCGATCTCAAGCACCTGCGGAATCTTTACCTCTGGCAGACCCAGGTGACGCCGGAAGGCGTCAAGAAGCTGCAGGAAGCGCTGCCCGGACTCGACATCAACACCGGCGTCGACCTGAGCGCGATCAGCACCAACGCACCGGCGGCCAAAAAGGAAGAGGCGAAGAAGTAGGCCTCGCCCCGGCACCGCACCACCCGCCCCGGCGTCGGCAGACCACGGCCCATCCGCCCGCCCGGCTCCCTGCCACGGAGCCCGGGCGGCGCCACGGCGTCAGTTGTGGCAACCGCCTGCGCCGCAACCGCAAGAGCCGCCCCGGTGCTTCGATGGCGCGCCGCCGCCGCCGGACGACGGGGCGGCCTTGGTTCCCATCAGGCCGAAGCCGCCGGTGACCACGCGGCGGATCGGTTCTCCAGTGTCCGGATGCCGCGTCAACGCCGCTTCGGTCATGCTCTGCTTGATCTCGAAGTGGCGCGGCTTCTCCCCGGACTTTGCCGGAATGGTTTCGTAAACATACGTTGCCATGGGCGCCATTCTTGGGGGCGGCGCCGTTCCGCGCAAGGGGGAGACCCATACGATCGTTTGCCGCGCCCGCGGGATTAGGGCATGCTCCCCGCCGCTCATGGCCGTACCCGCCTCCCCGAAGCCGAAATCGCCCCCGCCCCCGTCGACGACGTCGACCCCGGCGAATGGCTTCCTGCCCATGTCCCGCGCGGAGATGGACGCGCGCGGCTGGACCGAACTCGACATCCTGATCATCACGGGCGACGCCTACGTCGATCATCCGTCCTTCGGCGCCGCCATGATCGGCCGCGTGCTCGAGGCGGAGGGCTACCGGGTGGGCATCATCGCGCAGCCCGACTGGACGAACATCGAATCCATCCAGGGCATGGGCACGCCGCGACTTTTCTGCGGCGTCACGGCGGGCAACCTGGACTCGATGCTCTCCAACTACACCGCCGCACGCCACAAGCGGAAGGAGGACGTCTACAGCGCGGGCGGTGAACCAGGCAAACGCCCGAACCACGCCGGCGTGGTCTACTGCCAGATGGCGCGGCGCGCCTTCCCCGGGGTTCCCATCGTGCTCGGCGGCATGGAGGGCAGCATGCGCCGCGTGGCGCACTACGATTACTGGGAGGACAAGCTCAAGCCGTCGATCATGGCGGATGCCAAGGCCGACATCCTCGTCTACGGCATGGGCGAGGCGGCCGCGCGCGAGATCTCGCGCCGTCTGTCCACCGGTGATCGCGATCTTTCGGGCATCCGCGGCACCGCGCTCTTCCTCGGGGCCAAGGCCACCGCCGCCGCCGATTTTTCCGACTGCATCCTGCTGCCGTCCTGGGAGGAATTGCAGGCTGACAAGAAGCACCTGCTGCGCCTCACCAAGGTGGTGGAAGCCCAGCAGACGCCCTACTCCGGCAAGCGCCTCGTGCAGATGCACGGCAACCGCGCCCTGCTGCAGGAACCGCCCGCGTTCCCCATTGACGGCCCCGACCTCGACGCGCTCTACGAACTCCCGTTCATGCGGCTGTCGCACCCATCGTACGATGCGCCCGTGCCCGGCTTCGCCAGCATCAAGGACTCAATCATCGTCTCACGCGGCTGTCCCGGCGGTTGCACATTCTGCGGACTCGGCTTTCACCAGGGCAAATTTCTTTCCAGCCGCAGCGTCGACTCCGTGCTCAAGGAGATCCGCAAGCTCACCGAAAGCGGCACCTTCCGCGGAACGGTCTCCGATCTCGGCGGTCCGACCGCCAATCTCTTCGGTGCCAAGAACGGCCACGTGGACGCCTGCCAGAACTGCCATCGTCCGAGCTGTCTCTGGCCCACCATCTGCCCCTATTTCGGCATCGACGAGCAGAAGGGTCTCGATCTGTTGCGCGGCGCGCGTGCGCAACCGGGCGTCAAACACGTCTTCATCCAGTCGGGCATTCGCATGGATGTCGCGCTGCGCACACCCGAGTACCTCAAGGAGCTGGTGCAGAACCACGTCTCGGGCCACATGAAGGTGGCGCCCGAACACATGCATCCCGACGTCCTGCGCCGCATGCGGAAGCCGGCGGGGGATTTCCCGTCGTTCATGGAGAAGTTCCACGAACTGAGCGAGGACGCCGGCAAGGAGCAGTATCTTGTGCCCTATTTCATCTCCAGTTTTCCGGGCTGCACCGAGAAGGAGATGGGCGCGGTGGAGCAGTTCCTCAAGAAGGAGAACTGGAACCTGCAGCAGGTGCAGGACTTCATTCCGCTGCCCATGACCGGTTCGGCGGCGATGTATGTCACGGGCCTCGACATCAACACCGAGCAGCCGATTCCGGTCGTGCGCAATGCCGGGGATCGCGAGCGGCAGAAGCGCATGCTGCGTCCGAACCAGCAGCCGCAGCGCCCGCGCTCCAAGTGGGAAGTGCCGCAGGACAGCGTCGAGTAGTTGCGTCACCCGTAGCCGCCGCCGTGCAGGCGGCGCTCGCCCGTTCCGGCAACTCCATGCGTCACGCCGTTCAGCGCGAGCTCACGCTCGCGGCTACCTCGCCTCCGTAGCTGCCGCCGTGCAGGCGGCGCTCGCCCGTTCCGGCGACTCCATGCGTCACGCCGTTCAGCGCGAGCTCACGCTCGCGGCTACTTCGCCTCCGTAGCCGCCGCCGTCCAGGCGGCGTTCGCCCGTTCCGGCGACTCCATGCGTCACGCCATTCAGCGCGAGCTCACGCTCGCGGCTACTTCGCCTCCGTAGCCGCCGCCGTCCAG
>CAZYJB010000399.1:0-4875 GCA_964647675.1 uncultured Verrucomicrobiota bacterium
ACCAGCCGCGAGGCGTCGCCGAACAGGAAGGCGGCCAGCGCCTTGGCCATCTCGGTCTTGCCCGTGCCGGTCGGACCGATGAACAGGAACGAGGCCAGTGGCTTTCGCGGACGCGCCAGCCGGGCCTTGATCATGAGCAGCAGATCCACCACGCGATCGACCGCCGCCCCCTGCCCGATCACACGCTGCGCCAGCCACCCGCGCGTGGCCGCGGCCTCCAGCGGCACGTCGTCGTCCAGCAACACCCGCGGAAGCCCGGTCTCGCGAGAGAACGCCTCGATCACCTGGGTCTCGTCGAGCTGGCGTTCGGGAAACCGGTCCGCGAGCAGATTCCTGAGGAACCGCAGCGGCCGACCCGGCTGCGCCGAATAGGTCGCGTACCGCAGATGCAACGCGTGCAGCCGCTCCAGCGCCCGCCCATTCGCCGCCTGATCGCCACCTTCGCGACCCGGCGACGTGGCCAGGACCTGCGCCAGGATGGCGCGGGTCTGGGCCCGGGTGCGCTCGGGCAGCACGTACCGTTGAAACGCCGCCAGCAACTGCGGGTCGTCGCGTTCGATCGCAGTCACCTGTTCCGGTGTGCACTCCGCCACGGCGATCACCTCGCCCCTGGCCAGCCATGGGCGCAGGAAACCACCCACGCTCTGCTGCCCGCGCGTGGCGCGCCCAACCTCGAGCAACTCGGCCAGGCTCGCAAAATGCACCACCGCCTCCAGCTTCGCCGCCTCGCGGCACATCGCCTGGACGCGCTCCTGCCACATGCCGAAGCCGATCGGACCCGACATCAGACGCGCGCCGGTGGTCGTCCAAAAGGCACGTTCCGCGAGTCCAAATTCGCGTCGACGCCGCGCCAGCTCACGCACCAGCGCGGTCTTCCCGGTCCCGGGCGCCCCCACCAACAGCACGCTTCCCCGCGGCGTCCCCGACAGCAGCGCCGCCAACTGCGCCAGCTCCGCTTCCAACTCGAACGCCGGATCCGCCTGGCCTTCCTCCCGCCGGCGCGGACGCAAGGCCGCGTCCTTCCGGCCATATCCCGGCAGGAGTTCGTCCGCCAGCGTCGCCAGCATCGACCCGACCGCCCCGTCGTCCTCCCCCATGCGCGCCACCTCCAGCGGCGATTTACGAACCGGTCGGACGTCCAGCTCGTCGAGCGTCCACTCCGCCGCGCGCGCGAGACGCGCCAGCCCGGCCAGCGTCAGCCGCTTTCCGCGCCCCGCCAGGACGAGCCGCACATGCTCCACCACCCGCGAAGCCACGGTGTCCGCATCCGGCCCAAACACGTGAACGCCGAGCCCGGGCACCAGGCCGTGATGGAGGTCGCCCTCCGCCCAGCGCACATACCGCATCCGCAAGGTCACCGGCGTCTCCCAGTCCGGCACGCGCGCCGGCGGACGAAGCGTCACTTCGGCCTCGGCGAGTCCCACCGGACCCGCGACCTGTCGTCGGTGCAGCGTGAGCGTCGGCGCAAGCGTCGGATCCTCCAGCAGCGCACGCGCCTTCGCCGCCAGACACGACCGCGCACCCTGGGCCGAGTCGTCCACAGCCGAGACCTCCGCGAAGCCCACGGCCTCGTGCAATTCGGCACCGTCCGCGAAGACGCGCGCAACGGTCTTCAAATGGAACAGCTCGTCCGCCATCAGGGTGGTCGGAGGACCAGATACTCACGATCGAACTCGGCCCGCACTCCGGTCGGGTCGTGCGCGGCCGCGGCGGCGGCCGGAACTTCGGTCTCGGCAGGCCGCGGCACGATGGCCACGCGCAGCGCGCCCGACTTCAACATCGCCTCGTAGCCGGGCAGCAGGGCGGACACGACCATCACTTTCATCGCGGAAGCGCCGGCGCCCGCCAGCTCGGCCGGGATCACGGGTGGGAACGGCATGAACAACACCAGCCCCGCCGCATCGGTGTGCTTCCCCACCAGGGCGATCAACCGGTCCGGCGGAATCGCGCCGCCGGTCTGCATGCGGGTCACCGGATCGAGCGCAATCTCCTCGACCGCCTTCAACTCGACTCCCGGCGCGGCCGCCAACGCCTTGCGAAAGGCCGCCACCTGGCCGGCCTGCACCGGATCGCCGTCCGCACCTGGATCCGACACGACCAGCACCAGTCGCCCCTGCCCTCCAATCATCGCCGCGGCTTCTCCGGCCGCCACGGTCCCGAGCGCACGGTACGGTCCAAGATTCACCTGCGGGCCCTCGAACAGGCCGCGCATCATCCAGGCCGCGACACCCAACAGCGCCACGACCGCCACCCAACGGCCTGTCTGCGACATGCTCATTCCTTGTCCCACATCCAGCGTGGATCGTACCGGTCGTTGCCACCCAGCCAGCCCGCGCCCGTCGCGCTGCGGCCCGCTTCGTCGGTCCCCGGGAGAAACTGAAGTCCCATCGTCTTCGTGCGCTGCGCCGCGGCATGACCGTCGGCAAACCCCATGTTGCAGCGGCGTCCGTGCCGTCCCACCGGACGCTGCGCGTCGGACTCCCAATAGCCGCGATTGGTCGGCGTGCGCCAGTACAGGAAGGCCGTTCCCTTTTTCTCCACCCACTGGTCGGGATCCTTCTCACGCGTGTTGATCACCAGCCCCGAATCGGCCATCGGCACCGATTCGCTCGGACGCTTGATGCTGGTCAGCTTAGGGCGCGACTGATCGCTCCACGCGGTCAGCTCGGGATGATTCATGGCGATGCCGAACCCGTTCTTCTCCGACGGACAGGCGATGATGTTCGTGCCCTGGAGCGACCCGCGCATCAGATCCACCCACCAGGTCAGGTCACCCTTGATCAGCGCGTTGGTCGGCGCGCGCTGGAACAGGTACAGCGTCACCATGTCGTCGTTGTTGTCGTCGCCATAGAGCGCGTAGCCGAGCGCGATCTGACGGATGTTGTTGAGACACTTCGTGCCGCGCGCGCGCTCCTTCGCGGATGCCAGGGCGGGCAGCAGCATGCTGGCCAGGATTGCGATGATCGCGATCACGACCAGCAGTTCGATCAAGGTGAAACCGTCCGCGCGCGACCGCAGTCGCGTGCGCACAGGGCGGGGACAGGGTGGAGCGGTCATGGCGGCGGGATCCGGGGTGTGCCGCGCACGCTAGGGACCCGCGCGCTCACGTCAATCCATCCTCCTGCCCCGACTCGCTGGGCGGAGCCGGCGAGCCACCCCCCGTCCTCGCAGCCGCGGCCGTCAGGCTGCGCTTGAACGCTCCGGCGACAGAATCCTCAAAGGCCGGCATCAGCGCGGGCTGTACGCCCGCGTCTACGGGAGAACGCCCTCGCCGGTCGGAGCCGGCGAACCACCAGCACTGGCTTGCGACAATCGTTGCTCGCCCCTCATCCCTCGCCATGATGCACCCGCCTTAGTATCCCGCCGCCTGTCCGTCCTTGCGGCTCTCGCTGGCGCCGACCCAGACGCGGTTCGTGCGATCCCACATCACCGCCTGGTGACCTCCGAAGTTCTCGACGTGGATCGTGCCGACGACATGCCCGAGGCGAAGCAGTTCGCGCACACTCTCCGCCGGAAACCCGTCCTCGAGGTAGACGGTCCCGCCGTCGGCCATGACCCCGCCTTCAGGCGTGCCCGAGCGCGTGTGATACAGGCGCGGCGCGTCGCCGGCCGCCTGGAGGTTCATGCCGAAATCGATCCAGTTCACGAGCACCTGCACGTGGCCCTGCGGCTGCATGTCGCCGCCCATCACGCCGAAGGCCATGACCGGCTCGCCGTCCTTCGTGACGAACCCCGGGATGATGGTGTGGAACGGGCGCTTGTGCGGCGCGTAACTGTTGGGGCGTCCCGGCTCGAGGTCGAAGGCCATGCCGCGATTCTGCAATCCGAATCCGAGCCCGGGCGGCACCATGCCGCTCCCCAGGCCGGCGTAGTTGCTCTGAATGAACGACACCATCATGCCGCGTTCGTCCGCCACGCACAGATACACGGTGTCACTCGTGCGCAACGCCGGCAGGCCGGGATCGTAGCGCAGCGCCGCCGCATCCGTCCGGATCAACGCGCGCCGCCGCGCGGCGTACTCCTTCGATTTGAGCTCGTCGACCGGCGTCTGGAAGAACTCCGGATCCGCATAGAGTCGCGCGCGATCCTCGAAGGCCAGCTTCTTCGCCTCGAGGAACACGTGCATGTAAGCGGCGCTGCCAAATCCCATCGAACGCAGGTCGTAGCCCTCGAGAATGTTCAACATCTGCAACACCGCCAGCCCCTGCCCGTTCGGCGGCAGTTCCCAGACGTCGTAGCCGCGGTAGTTCGTGGAGATGGGCTCCACCCATTCCGAGGTGTGCTCGGCAAAATCGCGTTCGGACAGGAAGCCACCCTGCTCACGAAGGAACGCACAGATCGTCTTCGCGATCTCACCACGGTAGTACGCGTCTCTCCCGCCCTCCGCGAGCCGGGACAGCGTGCCCGCGAGCTGGGGATTACGGAACCGTTCCCCCTTCCGCGGCGCGTGACCGCCCGGCGCCCACAAGGCCATCACGTTGGGGTACGCCTTGAGCCGTTCGAGATTCCGCGCCCACCCCTCGGCAATCACTTCGGTGACCGGGAAGCCGTCCCGCGCATAGGCCATCGCGGGCGCGAGATTGGTCGCCATCGGCAGCCGACCGAACTTCGCGTGCAACGTGAACCATCCGTCCACCGCGCCGGGCACACTGACCGCCAGTGGGCCGTACTTCGGGATGTTGGTCAGGCCGCGGCTGCGGAACTCCTCCAGGGTCAGCGCATGCGGCGAACGCCCGCTGGCATTGAGTCCGTGCAACCGTTTGGACTGCGGATCCCACACGATGGCGAACAGGTCGCCGCCCAGGCCGCATCCGGTGGGCTCCATCAATCCGAGACAGGCATTGGCCGCGATCGCCGCATCCACCGCGGACCCGC
>CAZYJB010000400.1:0-4838 GCA_964647675.1 uncultured Verrucomicrobiota bacterium
GGTGGGCATGGGCTTCGCCTCGGTCTCGGTGGCCGACGGACGCGCCTTCACCACCGGTAATCAAAGCGACCGCGACACCGTCTACGCGCTCGACGCGGAGTCCGGCAAGGTGCTCTGGCAGCACACCTACAATGCCCCGCTCGATCCCAAGTATTACGAGGGAGGGACCAGCGCCACACCAACCGTGGACGGTGGCCTGGTCTACACGCTCAGCAAACGCGGGGTGGTGCATTGCCTCGAAGCGGCCACGGGCACGGTGCGTTGGACCAAAAACATCGCGGAGGCGATCGGCGCGCGTATGCCCACCTGGGGTCACGCCGGGTCGGTGCTGATCGATGGCGCGCGCGCGGTGGTCAACATCGGCACGCATGGCGCCGCGCTCGACAAGACCACCGGCCAGGTGATCTGGCAGACCGGCAAGGGGGAATCCGGCTACTCGACGCCGCTTCCCTACGATCATCGAGGGACCAAGGCCTACCTGATCTTCGCGGCCAAGGAGGTGGTGGCGGTCCGCGCGGATACCGGCGCGAAAATCTGGAGCCATCCCTGGGAGACGAGCTACGACGTGAATGCCGCGGACCCGGTGGTCGTGGCGCCCGGCCGGATTTTCATCGCCTCGGGGTACAATCGCGGCGGCGCGTTGCTGGATGTCTCGGGCGACCGACCCAAGGTCGTCTGGGAGAACAAGAACATCCGGAGCCACTTCAATCCCGCGATCCTGCACGGCGGGCACCTCTACGCCATCGACGGCGACGTGGGGAAGGCGCAGTTGCGCTGCGTGGACGCGGCGACGGGGGCGCCGGTGTGGACATTCAAGGATCCCAACCACGGTGCCATCGCGGTGGCCGACGGTCGCCTGATTATCATCTCGGAGAAGGGCGAGCTGATCACCGGCGTCGCCAAGCCGGAGAACTTCCAGCCGGTCGCGCGTGCGCAGGTTTCCGGCGGGAAATTCTGGACGGTGCCCGTGTTGGCCCATGGCCGGCTTTATGTTCGGAATAGCGAAGGGTTGGTCACCTGTCTCGAGATGCGGAACTGAACAGCCAGATGGGGCGGTCCAGGCACGGCGCCACATCCCGTGGCGCCGCGGCGGTGGTGAAAAGCGGTGGTGACTGTGAGGAGGCGGCTCGGCAGGGACGCCTCGGCCCACCTGCCGTGTGCGATGCCGGAAAGGTGGGGCGCCGCGTCCCCGTGCGCCGCGAGCCCAGTGGGTTTTTGGCTTTCTGCAGCGGCTGATTCGCCGTCGCCTTGCTCCAGCTACGGTTGAAACGCCTCGGCCGGCGCGTCCGCCGCGTCCATCGCGAGGGCGCGGTAAAACCGCCGGACGCCAGTGTTGGAGGAGAATGGAACGTTCAACACGACGTCGCCGCCAGGGGTCGGTTGGATCCAACGAAAAGCCGTCCACGCGTGAAGGTCGGTCGAAACCTCGATCAGCACCACTTGCGAGATGGCCACGCGGGTGGCGATCAGGAGTTGTGGCCCTTGCTCGCTGATCCGCGCACCGCGGCGGATGGTCAGCTCCATTCGCCGCGCGGGATCGGGGAGTGGACCGGGAAAGTCCGACACCTCCGATTCCGTCGCGAACGGTCCGCCGGTGAACCCGTGGTCCACGGCCTGCACACTCCAGAAGAGCGGTCCACGCGGCACGCGGGCCAGATCCAGTTCGGCCATGAGGAAGCTGCCGCGGTTGCCGGGGGCCAGGACACGCCGCGTGCCGTCAGCATGGGCCAACGCCGAGACCACGTCGTGCGCCCCGGGAGACGTGCCGACGCGCAGGTTGTAGGTGAGGCCGCGCCCCTGGTTGAGATCGAGGGCGCCGTTCCACGAGAAGCGGACGCGTGTGCCGCGCACGTCGGCAGCGAGCCCTGACGGCGCGCCGGGGGCAGGATTCAGGCGCGGCGTGCGGTTGCTGAACCGATTCTGACCGCTCTGGACATCAAGGCGGCCTTCGGATCCCGCAACGACGAAGATGCGGTCCGCTCTCGGCAGCAACTCGTGGAGTGACGCTGTGGGGAAGTGACCCGAGCCATCGCCGAAGGCGATCGAGAATGCTGATCCCAACGATAATGTGCCGCGCGAGATGGGCACCATCCCCAGCGCGAGGTCCTGCTTCCCGTCCGAGTCAAAATCGGAAACGAGAATGCCGCGTCGGGACAGCATGTTGACCGGTAGCGTGGTCGCGGCGAGCCAGCCCGCATCGCGATTCAGGAAGGCGGTCAAAGATCTCGCCAGGCTCTCGCGCGAGGACTGGACGACCCAGAGATCCGGCCGATGGTCACCGTCCCAATCTGCCCAGCCGAAGTCGACGACTGAAGCCCCGGGAAGCGGGGCGCCGGCCGACTCGAACACACCGCGTCCATCGTTGAGCCAGACGCCAAGGCGGGCGGAAGGCGTCCGTTCGTGGACGAGAAGGTCGAGATCTCCATCGCCGTCGGCATCCGCGGCCGCCGCGAGAGCGGCCGCGGCCGGCAGGACAATGGGACGCGCGGTCAGCGCTTGCGCCTGGGATTTGAACAGGAGTGGACCGTTGCTGGAGAGGGCCAGCAGCTCGGTGGAGCCGTCGCTGTCGAAATCGCCCGGCACGAGGTCGAGAAGCTGTCCCTGGTTGGGGCCACCGCGCAGGGTCATCGCCTCCCCGACGACAGCGCCCGCGTCACTCAGATGCACGAGCCACGCCCTGAGCTGGCTGGGACCCCGCGCAAAAAGATCCGGTGCGCCGTCCTGATCCAGGTCCGCGACGCCAAGCTCATAGCCCTCGAAACTGCCCGTGATCCGCCCCGCCACGACGTAGCCCGTGTCCGTCGACCGCAGCAGCAGGACTTCCGAGTTGCGCAGCACCGCCAGGTCCATCTGGCGGTCGCCGTTGAGGTCTGCGGCCGCCAGGGAGAGAGCGCCGACCAACGGGTTTCCGATGACGTTGGGGACCGGGATCTGGACCATGGGTGCCGGTTCCACCACCACGGGAAAGGAGGAGGTGGCGGTTTCGGCGCCGAGTTGCGCAGTGATGGTGATGGTGCAGAGACCAGAGCGATCCGTGGGAGGCGTGACGGCCAGGAAGCGCTGGCTGGGGTTGCCCGACTGTTCGATGACCAGCTTGCCCGCGGGGAAGAGGCTGGGATCGGAACAGGTCACCTGGAAACGGGGGAGGGAGCCGCCCGTCGAGGAGGTGGAGAAGCTGAGGTACGTGCGGGGTCCGCGCTGCCAGAAGCGCTGCGGCGGAATGTCCTCGATCGCCAAGGGGACGGGTGTCCCGGTCACCGTGACGAGAAAGCTGCGGGAAACGCGCCGGTTCTCGATGTCGGTGATCGTGACCGTGAGGCGCGTCTGTCCGGCGGCGCCCGCGCGAGGGAAGATGCTCAGCCAACGGACCCAGCCCTCGCCCTCGATCAGCAGGTCGCTTCGCCCGACGAGTTCCGGATTGCTGGAAGCAATCTCGACCAGCAGACCGGACGGGTCGGGCGCATCGTCGGAAATCTCAATGGGGATGCCTTCGGCGGGCAGGCTTTGGAAGGTCTGGACGTCCGCAATGGGCGCCAACGTGGGCGGCGTCGCCGCCGGGGCAATGACAGGGACCAGCGACAGGGGGAACACGAGGCCGATCAGGGTGGGGATCCACTTCATGGGTGAGGTCCGATGGAGGGTTGGGTTGCGCGATCGCCGGACGCCAGGTGACGGGCGTCCGGCGGGGTTTTGGAGTTTCCCTAGCACCGCTCGTGCCGCGCTCGGACGCGGCTCGGTGCGTGGTCGCGCCGGCCGGCGACGTGTGCTTTTCACGCAGCCGGGCGCCGCGCTCACGCGAGGTATGGCGACGGTCGCGCGGTGGAATCGTTCCGGGACGAAGGCGCGATAGCGCGGGAACGGGGTGGCGAACAGAGGGCCTTGGCGGGCACAGACCGGGATTCCGACGGCACAGGTGGCAGCGCGTCGCGCTGCTTGGGATCAGAGAGACATTCAAAACCGCAAGAAAATTCTCATGGATGACCCGTGAAACGAGAAATGCTTCTAAACGAGAATAATCTTGCCAATCAGGCACCAGATTAGGTCTTAGTTTACGCCGTTCCCTTGAAGGTGGGCACCGGCCCGTACCGAGCGTCGTTTCGCGGACGAAGTGTCCTGGAAACAACCCCGATGGGGTTGGCCGCATGACGTCGACCGTGGCCGGAACCGACAACCCCAAACGCACGAAACAAGATGGACTTCAGACGCACCAGTTGGATCCCGACCAGCCTCGCGGCAGTGGTCACCGGAATGCTGACGCTGCCCGCCACGGCGCAGGTCGTCATCCCCGAGACCTTCGCGCTGCCGTCTTCCGCGGCGGACAAATCGAAGCCTGGCTTCATCTGGAACATGTTCCAGAACGGAGCGAACCAGGAAAACAACAACCAGAAGACCGAAAATGCCCTGGCAGGGCGATTGAAGGACGCGGACGGCAATCTCCTCGTCAATGAGGCGGATCCGAACGTTACCGGACCTGCCTCAGGTCCCGGGGTGAAGCTGGGCAGCGCGGATAATGCGCCGATCCAATTCATCATCCCCGAGGTCATCAACTTCAGCCAGGCAGAGGGCGAGAACAACGGGAACATCAGGCCGGATCTCCAGATGCCGGGCATCCCGGGGTTGTCGGGCAGCACGGACGGCATCGCGGCCGAGGTGTTGACCTATCTGGATCTGCCGGCGGGCGAGCACACGCTCATCGTAAACTCCGACGACGGGTTTCTGCTGACGATGGGCGGCGCAGCGCCGAGCGATCAGTTCGGGACGTTCGTGGGCCAGTTCAACGGCGGACGTGGTGCCTCGGATACGGCGATGACCATCAAAGTCACCAAGGCCGGGCTTTA
>CAZYJB010000401.1:0-4804 GCA_964647675.1 uncultured Verrucomicrobiota bacterium
GCGAGGCCGGGACCGGGCAGGAGGCGCAGCGCGGGAATCGTGCGTAGCGGCAACCCGGAGGGCACCGCGATCGTGTGGCTCGCCCAGGGCCGCAAGGTCAGCGCAAGGGGGTCGCGTCCGACTACCGAGGGCGCACCCAGTGTCAGGGGCTTGCCGAAACGCAGGAAGTACAGCCGCGAGACCCGCGGGCGACCCGCATCCAGGGTGGTTGAGTGCAGCGGCTTCGAGGCCTGGTCAGTTCGCCATTCCACCGCGAGCGGGGCGGCGGTCCTGGTCGCCAGGGCAGGATCCAGTCGCACGTGCAGCGAGCTCGTGGTGCCGAGCGCCAGGGCTGCGGTCGCGGCAAGAAGTCCGACGGCGAGGCGTGCGCGCCTTCCGGTGAGCAGGCGGCGCGGCAGATCCTTGACCGCGGTTTCCGCGCCCCATTGCAAATAGGTGATCAGGAGGCGTCCGAATGCCGCCACAGTAAGCGTGCCGCCGATCGCCCATTCTCCCCACCAGCCTTCGAGGTGGCGGTGGTACCAAAGCGCGGCGAGCACCAACGCGATGAGCAGGAGCGCGAGGTTGATGAGATACGCCCTGCGCGCCTGGCGTGCCGAGGTAAGGGAGGCCTCCGCACCCCACGCGCCGCGCAGGACCTCGGCCAGCCGGCGGGAACTGTCCGCGTCGGAGAGATGGCGGAGGTCCACCCAGGTCAGCGCGGCCAGAAATCCTTCCGGCGCCGTGGCGCCGGGGAGCAGGACGGGGATGACGCGGAACGAACGGTCGCGGTCCTGGCGACGGAGGGCGACGTCGACCTCGCGTTGTTGCACCTCCCCGAGGCCGTCCGGGCCGACCAACACGGCGACACTGCGGCAGGTGGCGAGGACCTCCTCGAGTTCCGGGCGCCAGGGACGCCCCTGGGTCAGGTTCCAACGGTCGAGAAACGGATGGAATCCCTCGGCGCGCAATGCCGCGGCGAGGTGCTCGACGCGTTCGTGATCCGACGACCGGTAGGACAGGAAGACGTCATGAACCGACGGCGCCACGCCGTCGCGCGCGGGCGGGTTCCCGGGTGAGGCGGTCGGGCGCGCGGTGGACTCGGTGGCAGGCGGCGTCTCCACGGCTGTTCCGATGCTGCTCTACCCCGATCATGCGCCGGACGCCAACCCGTTCTTCGGAGGAGGGTTCGCGCTTGCAGCGGAACGGGATGACCGCAGGCTCGACCGGGTCGATGCAATCGTTGCGCAAGAGGGACCTGCTGCTGTCGCTGAAGTTCGCGACCGTCGAAGCGTGTTTCAGTGTGCCCATGCTGAATCTCACGCTGACGCAGTTCCCTTTCGTGGTGGCCTTTGCCGTGACGGCGCTGGGCTGGAAGGCGGGGGCGATCGGCTGGCTGGCCGCGGCGCATCACCTGTGCAATGCCGCGCAGCCGCCCCTGATGTGGATGCTGCGCCGGCGCTGGTCGCTGCACCGCATCATTGTTTTCGGGTTCGCCATCAACTTCACGCCGTGGGCGATGATGGGGTTCCTGCCGTGGATGGGCGAGTGGCGGGACCTCATTTTCGCCACGGTGGTGGTGGTGGCCACCCTGGGGAATAGCATCTGTGGCGTCGCATGGTCGGCGGCGATGGGGGAACTGGTGCCGCTGCACATCCGCGGCCGTTACTTTGGCCGGCGCAACATGATCTTCGGATTCTGGACGCTGGTGGTGGTGCTGGCGGCCGGGTTCATCGCCGACCACTACGGGAATTCGCTGACCGTATTCGGCATTCTCTTCGCGCTGGCGGCGGCGATGCGGTTGATCGGGCTGTATTTCCTGCTGCGCATGAAGTTCCCGCCGTCCGTGCTGCAGCCGTTGGAGCAGCGCGAGCAGTTGTCTGATTATCTCAACGTCTTCCAGGCGCGGCATTATCTGATGCTGCTGGCGTTCGTGGGAATCTGGGGCTTCGCGCTGAACCTCGCGCAGCCCTTCTATAGCGTCTATGTGCTGCGGGAGCTGCCCATGGGCATCAGCCACCTGACCGTGCTGACCATGCTGCTGAGCCTGGGCGGGATGGTGACGCTGCCCAGTTGGGGGGTGCTGGGCGACAAATTCGGCAGCAAGCCGGTGATGATGGCCTGTTCGTTTCTCTGGGTATTCGTGGCGCTCCCATCGTGGTTGCTGGTGGGTCCGGGGCGGCATGGATTCCTCTATCTGACGTACTTCGTGACCGGCGCGGCGACCGCCGGGTTCCAGCTCTGCCAGTTCAATCTCATGGTGAAGATGATACCGGCCCGCACCAAGGCACCGTACATCTCGGTGTTCCTGGCCGGAATCAGCCTGCTGACGGCGGCGGGTCCGCTGGTGGGCGGCCAGATGTTGACCAGCCTGCCCCACGATCTGGGAACGCTCCTCGGCGAGCCGATCGTCCGGTTCCATCTCGTGTTCGTGCTCTCCATGGTTCTGTGCCTCCTCTCGACCCATATCCTGCAGCAGATGCAGGAACCTGCGGAACGGCCTCTGTCGGAGGTCGTGCGCGTCATGCGGCGCATGCGTGAGCTGAATCCGATCCTCGGGCTGGCCGCGATTGCGGAGACGGTGTTTACGCCGCGGCGGCTGACGCTGTTCGCCGAACGATCGTTGCGCAGCTTGCGACGGCAGACCGGCGATCTGGCGGAAGTCGGGGAGGAATTGGCGGGCGCGGGCATCGACGTGATCAAACGGGGGCTGCGGCGGCCGGCGGCAGCGAAGCCTCCCGACCCCAAGGATCCGTCGGATCGTGGCGAAGACAGCGGGCTGGATCGGAGATGAGAGCCTGGTGGGTCGCGAGCTCCGACTCGCGACTCGGCGTCCGGACCGGACGCCGATGCACAGGATCAGCGCAGCCTGACGGCCGCGGCTACGGGGGACGCTCTCGCCGGACGGAGCCGGCGAGCCAGTGCGCGCCTTCTTGACGGCCCCCGGGTGGGACGCGGCAAGGTTGCGCCGTGCCGTTGTTCCGCATTGATACATCCGTGCGCTACGAGGTTGTCCGCATCATCGCGGAGGGCGGCATGGGCATCGTGTACGAAGCCGAACAGCTCGGGGTCCACGGATTTCGCAAGCGCGTGGCGTTGAAAGTGATTCGGGCCCAGTTCGCGAGCCAGCCGGTGTTCGTGGAGAACTTCATCGGCGAGGCCAAGCTGGTGGCGGATCTCATCCACACCAACATTGTGCAGACGTACCACCTCGGGGAGTTCGAGGAGAACGTCTTCATCGCGATGGAGCTCATCAACGGCGTGAATCTGGAGACGCTGCTCGAACAGCACGCGCAGAAGGGCACGAAACTGCCGCTCGAACTCGCCGTGTTCATCGTGTCGCGCATCGCGCGCGGGCTGGCCTACGCGCACGCCAAGAACGACGCGCGCGGGCGATCGCTCGGAATCGTGCACCGCGACGTCAGTTTCAAGAATGTCATGGTGGCCTTCGAGGGTGATGTGAAGCTTTCCGACTTCGGCATCGCCAAGGCCCGCGGCCTCCTCAAACACGAGGAGGGCGAAATCGTGGTGGGCAAGGCCGATTGCATGAGCCCCGAGCAGGCGGACTTCCAGGTGACCGACCGGCGGTCCGACCTCTTCGCGGCCGGCGTCGTCCTCGCGCACCTGTTGCTCGGCGAAAACATCTTCCACGGCGAATCGCCGGAGGAATCACGCGACCGGATCCTGACCCTGCCGATCCCGGACTTCTCCGAGTGCGACCGTCGCATCGATGCGCGGCTGAATCGCATTCTTCAGCGCGCCCTCGAGCGCGATCTGAAGCGGCGGTTCCAGACGGCGGACGAACTCCTCGACGAACTCGAGCGGTACCTCTACGAACCGGGGTTTGGCCCGACCAACGAGAAGCTCGGGCAGCACGTGCGCGAGTTGTTCGGCCAAAACGTGCCGCGTGACACCCTTGATGCCTCGCGCGGCGCGACGGCGGTCCTTCCCCCTCCCTGACATGAAGTCGAAGAAGCGATCCTCGGAAGTCGTGCTCGGGCTGCTCCAGCACGCCTGCGGGACCGATCCCGCAGCCAACCTGCGCGAGTGCCTCGCGGCGGCGGACCGTGCGGCGCGCGACGGAGCCCAGATCCTCTGCACGCAGGAACTGTTCCGTTCGCAATACTTCTGCCAGAACGAGGATCACGCGAACTTTGGCCTCGCTGAGCCGATTCCGGGTCCCAGCACCGACGCCTTCTGCAAGCTCGCGAAAAAGCGCGGCGTGGTGATCGTCGCGTCGCTGTTCGAGAAGCGCGCCAGCGGTCTGTACCACAACACCGCGGCGATCATCGACGCCGACGGTTCGCTCCTGGGGTTGTACCGCAAGATGCACATCCCGGATGACCCGCTCTACTACGAGAAATTCTATTTCACACCCGGCGATCTCGGGTTCAAGGCGTGGAGCACGCGCTTCGGGCGCATCGGCGTGTTGATCTGCTGGGATCAGTGGTACCCCGAGGGCGCGCGCCTGACCGCAATGCAGGGGGCGGAAATCCTGTTTTACCCCACCGCTATCGGCTGGCATCCGTCGGAGAAGGCCGAGTACGGCGAACGCCAGCATGGCGCGTGGGAAACCATCCAGCGCTCGCACGCGGTTGCCAATGGGTGCTTCGTCGCCGCCATCAATCGCATCGGGCTCGAACGTCCCATCGGCGGCGCGGGCATCGAGTTCTGGGGTCAAAGCTTCGTGGCGGGCACGAGCGGACAGATCCTCGCCAAGGCGCCGGTCGATCGCGCGCAGAACCTGCTGGTGCCGGTCGATCTCTCCAAGGTCGATGTCACGCGCACGCATTGGCCGTTCCTGCGCGACCGCCGCATCGACGCC
>CAZYJB010000402.1:0-4796 GCA_964647675.1 uncultured Verrucomicrobiota bacterium
TGGAGGTGCTGTTGCTACCGGTGCGCTGAGAAGATCTCGTTGAAGGCGCGGACGGCGGCTTGCGGCCCGTTCCGTTAGTTCCACAGGCCGCCGGCGACGGCGAGGAAATCGGCGCCGGCCGCGTTCACCGGCCGGCTGCCGGACGCACTCGCCGCCCGCGAATACGCCTCGCCCCAGCCGATGCGCTATCCCGATCCCGACCTCATCACCCTCGATCCGCGCTTCGGGAAGTACCGCCTCGGCAACACACCGATCCAGCGGCTGCATCACGATCCGGAAATGCTCTGGGCCGAAGGCACGGCCTGGAACGGTGTCGGACGTTACCTCATCTGGAGCGACATCCCCAACGACCGCCAGTGCCGGCGCCTCGACGAGGACGGCCATGTCAGCACGTTCCGGCAGCCCGCAGGCAACAGCAACGGCAACACCTTCGACTACGAGGGCCGCCAGCTTTCCTGCGAACACGGGAACCGCCGTGTCGTGCGCTACGAGCATTCAGGCGCCGTCACCGTGCTCGCCGATCGCTTCGAGGGAAAACCGTTCAACGCACCGAACGACGTGGTGGTGCACCCGGACGGCGGCATCTGGTTCACCGACCCGGGCTACGGCAGCATGATGAACTACGAGGGCAACAAGGGCGCGCTCGAGATCAAGGAAGCCGTGTACCGCATCGACCCGCAGACGCGCGCGGTCGAGAAGGTCACCGACGAAGTCGACAAACCCAACGGCCTCTGCTTTTCGCCCACTTACGACAAGCTCTACGTCGCGGACACCGGCGCGCCGCGCGACATCAAGGTATGGGATGTCGCGGACAAGAAACGACTCAGCAACCGGCGCGTGTTCACCGCGATGACGCTCAGCCCGCAGACGGTCGAGACGCGGGACGGACAGCGCAAGATCGGCGGGAACGGCGGGTCCGACGGCATCCGTGCCGACGTCGATGGCAATATCTGGGCCGCGGCCGGCTGGGTGGGCGACGGCTTCGACGGCGTGCACGTCTTCGCGCCCGACAGCACGCGCATCGGCATGATCCTGCTGCCCGAAATCTGCGCCAACCTGTGCTTCGGCGGCCGCAAGCGAAACCGGCTCTTCATGGCCGCCAGCCAGTCCATCTACGCCGTCTACGTCGAAACCCAGGGCGCGCACATCACCTAATAGCAGCCTGTCTGAAAACTCCGACAGGCTCTAACTGTGCGGCCACGGCGGTGCCCGCGGTCGCGCGCCGCTCCGGCGTCAACGCTGGGCCGTCCTACTCCGCGGGCGCCGCCTCGGCTGGCGCAGTGTTGTCGACCTTGAAACCGGGCAACGACGTCGGGTCGATCGCCCGCAGGGCATTCGCGACGGCGGTCATCTGGTCACGATCGTCGGTCTTGAGCATTCCCTTCAGCTCGGGCACCGCCGCCTTCGCCGCCGGCCCAATCGTCCCCAGCGTGAACGCCGCGGTGCGGCGAACCACGGCATCTTCGTCTTTCAACAACGGCGTGATCTTGCCCACGGCGGAGGCGGCGTCGGGGCCCATCTTCGAAATCTCCGCCAGCGCGGCCACCTTCGCATCGCTGTCGCCCGCCAGCGCCGACAACTGCGCCGCGAGATCAACTTTCTCCTGCTTCTCGCCACTGCATCCCGCCAAAAAAACTGCGACACCCAGCAAAATCGCCGCGAAATCCCGGAAACGTGAGGTCATGACTTGAGGTTAGGAGACGGCCTTCAGAACGCAACGCCGTTCACCGGGATCATCGGCTTCCACGAGGTGGCGCCGTGATCCGGTGATAGCGGCCCGCGTCGAGCGCGCCGTAGTCGTTCGTGGCCCGCCACGGCCAGATCACCGTCACGGCGTCCGCCCTGGCACCCGTGCCCAGGCCGAAGACGAGGCGCGGATCGTGACTCGAGGCATACCCCTCGTTCGGCTGCACCTGCCGATGCCACGAGCGATCGCCCGCGCGCACCACGACGCGCGCCTGGGGCACCGGCCTTCCTTCGGCATCGCGGAGGTCCAATCCCAGCCAGGAATGGCCGGCCGTCGCACGGTTCATAAGGAGATGGGCCGGGCCATCCTTGTTCACCACCACGATGTCCTCCGCACCGTCATTGTCGAAATCTCCCACCGCCGCTCCCCGGCTCGCGCCCACGAGCACCGGCTGCGTTCCGCCCTGCGGTCGTACTTCGGCGAACTCACCTCCGCCCACGCCGCGCAGAAGATGATTGGGTTCGGCATACGGATCCCGGCCGTCAAGATCCGAAACCCCGAGCCGCACGCGACCATTCGCAACGAAGACATCCCACTCGCCGTCATGGTCGAAGTCACGCACTCCGATCCCGAATCCGGTGAACGCGCGGCTCCCCAGCATGGGACCGCGTGGCGAGATGACGTCGGTGAAGTAACCCTTGGCATTGGCGAACCAGCCGTTCCCTTCGCCCACCAGATGCGTGACCAGCAAATCCATCCATCCCGTGCCGCGCAGGTCCACCGCGACGACTCCCATCCCGGCCCGCGGCACGCCCGCCGCGTTCAAGGCACAGCCACGCAGGAGTGCCGTTTCATCGAATCGCTCACCCCGTCGATTGAGCCAGAGCTGGTTCGGCGTGGCATCGTTCGCGACGAAAACATCCGTCCAGCCATCCTGATCGAAATCGCTGGCGACCACGCCGAGTCCGTTGCCGAAGGCCTGTGCGAGGCCCACCGACTTCGATTCGTCGGAAAAGGTCCCGTCACCGCGATTCCGGTAGAATCGGTCCATCGCCGGCGCCCGGTAACTCAAGGGCGAGCAGTAGTCGGGGGTTCCGCCGCGCGAGAAACAGTCCACCTCGGCCGCCACCGACCAGTGCAGGTAATTCACCACGAAGAGGTCGAGGTCCCCATCACGATCCGCATCGAAGAACGTCGCGCTGCTGCTCCATTCGCTCCCCGCCACACCCGCGCGGGAAGTGACATTCTCAAACGTTCCATCGCCGCGATTCCGCCACAGCACGTTCCCATTCAGGTTCAGGAGATAGAGGTCCGTGTGACCGTCCCCGTCGTAGTCCGCACAGGTGACCCCCATGCCATATCCGTGGTCGCCGGCGAGACCCACCTTCTGCGTGACATCGGCGAAGCGACCGCTTCCCTGATTTCGGAACAACCGCGACTGCCCACCCTTGATTCCGGCGGGCGAAATCGTCCCGCCATCCACGAGATAAACGTCCATCCAGCCATCGCTGTCGTAGTCGAGGATGCCGACGCCGCCGGTGTTGATCTCGGGCATGTAATACCGATCGGTATGCCCTGACTGATGCCGAAAGACCAGCCCCGCGGCTGCGGCGCGCTCCTCGAACCAAACCCTCGCATTCGTCTCGGAGGAGCCAGTCGCAGGGGGCGATCCCTGGGCTGCGCCCGACGCTGGCGCGCTGGGCGTTCGCTCGCAACCGCTCGAAAGGGCCAGGCCGAGCACCAGGCCCCACGCAACATGCGCAGGATGGCCGCCGAACCGCCGCCCGCCCGCCCGTTCCATCGGCGCGGAAATCGCAAGGTGTGATCGGATCGAACAGATTAAACAGGATCGTGGCATGGGATCAGCGCCGGCTGTTGCGCGCTTTTGCCAGGGATTGCTCCAGCGGCTCGAGCGTGGCCCGGTCGACCCGCAATTCGCGCAACTCGCGCACGGCCATGGTCGCACTCTCGAGATCGCCGCGCTCGAGGTTCAGCGACGCCCAGCGCTCGAGCGCCACCGGATGAATCGCATCCGTGTCGAGGGCGCGACGGTAGCAATCAAGGGCCTCGGCGGGACGCGAAAGATTGAATCGAAGCACGTCGCCCAGTTGCACCCAAAGTCCGGCATCGGTCGGCGCGCGTTCCGTAGCCTCCCGCAACAGAGCGACGGCCCGCGCGTCGTCGCCCTCGACGAGTGCCACATCCGCTGCCGCCACGCGCACCTCCGCAGAATGGGGAGCGAGTTCCAGCGCGCGCGACACCCACGGACGCGCCCAATCGATGCGTTCCAATGCTGCGGCAGTATGGATCGCCGCCACCAGCAGCGTTACATCGTTGGTCGCCTGCGTCGCGCGGACGGAGATCAGTTCCCACGCCGCGCCCGGCTGGTCGCTCGCGCGCAGAGCCGCTGCGAGACGCGAGAGGACCGCACTATTTCCGGGATGAAACTTCAGCGCGCCGCGCAGCAACGCCACCGCGTCCTCCGCGCGACCGCCCGCCACCCACGCATCCGCCCGCTCGAAGAGGTCGGGCAGGGTCCTCATGTGACCCGCCGCGCGCTCGGACCATTCGTCCGGCATCGGCCCCACGGCCTCCGGACGCGCCGAGGCAAGGTAGCGATCCGCCTCGGCGTGGCGTCCGGCGGCACGCAGCGCCTGACCCAGCAGGTGACGTGCACTTCGCGCAAAGGGATCGAGGGCGAGCGCCCGCTGGAGCGGCGCGACGGCATCCTCTCCCCGCCCCTGCCGCAGGAGCGCTTCCCCCAGCCCTGCCCACGCCTGCCAGGCCTCCGGCGAAAGTTTGGTGGCCTGCAGGAACGCCTGTTCCGCGGCATCCCATCGACCCACCGCGCCCCGCAGCGTTCCCAGGCGATGCCACGTCGGGGCATGAGTGGAGAACCGGGCCACGAGTTCCTCGACTTCGCGGAGGGATTCCTCCACCGAACCCGCCTCTTGAAGCGCCGCGGCGGCATGAAGGCCCGGCAGTGGTCCCGACTCCCCCAGGGTCGCGGCATCGAGCAGGCTTTGACGGGCTTCGTTCCAGAGTCCGTTCACCGCGAAGGCCAGCCCGAGGTCCGTCCGGGCGGCGGGCTCGCGCGACGCCCCCCCCA
>CAZYJB010000403.1:0-4780 GCA_964647675.1 uncultured Verrucomicrobiota bacterium
GCAACCAATTTCCGTTGCACCGCAACGACTTAAGCCGCTGGCCTCCAGCGGCTTCGTCGTTTTCTAGGGGCCAAACCCGCCAAACTGCCCTCCCTTGGTCGTACAGGGTCCGCAAGGGTCCTCATCGGTCCGCTTACCAAACTTTTGCCAAATATTTGGCGGCGGAACGCACGCCAGTCTATCACGCCATGAAAAGGAATGCCTGAAGGGCGAAGGCACAAGGCTGCAGTATGATGATTGCACTCCCGAGCATTGAGGAGCTGAGAGAGTGTCAATGCACCGTTGGAATGAGGATTCTTGTTGCGTGAAACTGGTTCGGTAGATTAGAAAAACTTCATGCCCGGACCGCCACCTCCCGGAGTTGCGCCTGGTACACCTCCAATCAGTGTGGGCGCAGGCGTCAATCCTCAAAGTGGTATTCGTGAATGGTTGGAAGCATGGTTGATCAGTACTTCCACGGTTCCGGTGGCTCCAGTGGTTACGGGCACCTCGACTCGTAAACGACCAGATCCATCGGTTGCGGCTGTGGAGGGCACAACGGAACGTCGATGTCTCTGCCAGGATATTGAAACGATTCAGGGAATGCTTCAAACCACCAAGACGTATGGCGTTGGGCGATATACATTGGTTACCTCCACCGAGATTCCAACTTGGGTGTGGGTTGTCGGGGCAATCGTCGTTGTCGCCGCTGTTGTTGCCACCGCTGGGGTCGCGGCGGCGGCATTCGGCGGTGGCGCAGCTGCGGCTGGAGGCGCTGCGGCTGCGGGTGGCGCTGCGGCTGCTGGTGGTGCTGCAGGAGGAACGGCTGCAGCGGGGACGGCAGCTGCCGGATCAGCGTTCCTCACGGGAGCCACTGGAGCGATGATAGCCGGAGGCGGAGCGGTAGCGACGGCCGGCTCGGGCGTGCTCGCGGTTGGCTTGGTCATATCCCCTCCAAAGACTAACGAGTCTGCTGGTACTTTCCTCGGTTACACAACGGTAAGTATCACGGATAATCCGGTTCCGGACGGTAGGCCACCGGGAATACGGAATAGAGGAGTAGAGTATCCATGTCCAGGTCCATGTTAATCCCGAACTGGAACGATTTGGCGTCGCGCGAAACGGATTTGCAGCAGCTGTCCGACGGCCGAGTCCTAATTACGACATACTCCCGCGCACTTGCACCGGCGATGATTGTCGCCATCTCTGCGTTGGCGGCAAACAGCATTGTAACGATCGTGGTGTTCGTGGCGCTTCCCGCACCGTTCCGCGCGGCTGCAGTTGGGCTTTCTGGCCTTCTCAACTCAGTTTTGCTTTTCGCGATCTTGAGGATTCGCGAGCCATTTCGCCGTGGTCGAATTGTTGGAGTCTGCGAGGTTGGACCTCAGACTACGGTCCAATCAGAGAAAGTAGCCGGTGTCGGTCCGGATTTGAAATGAGTTTCATCTTTGATCCAAGTTTTCGTGCCGATGCAGCGAGTTGCGTGTGACCAAAACACACTACCTGATCTTTTGGGGAGAATTTGAAGTCGGTCTCGCTGCCAAGCAGGGCGACCAGTTGGGCGTTTGGAATCGTCATGGGACCAGCGTTGCCCGCGGAAGCGATCTCGCCTTTCAGCACTCCCGCCGTGGTCAGGACCTGAAGGATGGTCGCCTCCGCCCGGCATTCGAGGTTCTGCGCGAGGTTGAAGCCGAAGCGCAGCTCGCTGGTCGGGGTCCAGTTGACGGTGATGTCCTGCCCGGTCGTGTAGGTCGGGTGGGCGCCGTCCTCGAACATGCGGAGGTTGGTTGGTGTCGCCGGACACTGAGCACACTTCTGGATCGTGACGGCGATCTCGGGCACGCCAGCGAGGTGGATATCGAGCGAGGAAGCACGACGCTCGAGAGTCTGATCACGGTTAGCCACGCGGGGATGTTCAGCTGGAAGATATGGTGATGGGTGGGGATTCCATCGCTGCAGACTCAGGCGTTGCGGTATCAATCTCCGACTTCTGCATGAAACCGATCCGGCGCCATTTCTGGCCAACTTTGGCCATCGTTCTTCCAGCCGTTCAGCTGGGGGCAATCGCGGATCCAGGTGCGACGAATCCGCCCCCGCCACGGCGCGTTCTGCTCCGGAGCGAGCAGAACAACGACACTCCACTCGGCGAATCGCCGACCCAACTTCAGTCCCCCGGGCAGGAGTGCCGCCAGCGATACGGACTGGGTGCTGCTGCTCGAGTCCACGATTTCCACGTGATGAATCGCCTTCTCCATACGGTCCTCCGCTGGATCGAAAGAAGGGATGCTCGATGACCCGACGCGAGTTCATGGCTGGGAGCGCTGTCTGGGGTGCGGCCCTTTCGTTGCCGACCGCTCTACAGGGCGCCGAAGCTCCGCCGGTTTTCCCAAGCAGGGGTTACTATCTCTGCTTCATGCGCATGCCCACCTTCGGACTCCCCGTGTGGCGGGCGATCCTCGACGGTGCGGCCGAGGATGGCGTGAACACGGTCATCCTCTGGATGGGGGGCGCGTTTCGCTCCCAGCGGTATCCCATCACCTGGCAGTGGGCCAGGGATCACGAGAACGTGAAGGCCGATTTTGGCCGGGAACTCATCCGACACGCGCATCGGCGCGGCATCCAGGTATTGCTCGGCTTCACGCCCTTCGGCTACGACGGCGTGAATCAGCTTCCCTTGGAGAAGCCGGAATTGAAGGCCTTGGGCCAGGATGGCCAACCGGTTCGCAAATTCGGCATCGGCTGCTGGGGCTGGAACCTCTGCCCGGCCAGGCCGGAGTCACAGCGGTTCATGCGCGAGTATGTTCGCGAGATGGCGTTCGAATTCTATCCGGAGGCGGACGGTCTGTTCGTCGAGTCCAGTGACTACGCCGTCTGCCACTGCGCGGAGTGCGGGCCGAAGTTCTTCGATCGCGAGTTTGCCTTTGTCCGTGACATCTCCGACGAGGTCTGGGCGCGACGGGCCGAGGCCACGGTGGTGGTCTACCCACACTACTTCTCGGGCGCGAAACTCCGCTTCTCGTTCGGGGATGCGACCGCCTCACGACAGCCATTCGATCCGCGCTGGACGTTGTTTTTCACTCCTCACAGCGCCCCCCTGGAACCCTCGCTCATCGCACGGGCGCGCGGCGCGTGGTGGTGGAACGAGGCGCCAAGCCGGTTCGATATCGCCGGCATTCGGGCAGGCGTCCAGAAGGCCCGCGAAGCCAAGTGCAGCGGCTATGTGCCATCCCTCGAATGTTACTCTTACGTTCAGATCCACGAGGAATTCGGTGAACCCTGGCTTAAAGGAAAGAGGCAGGTCCCCTTCGGGTTTGGCTGGCTGAAGACGGGCGAGAATCCCTACGGCGAACTGCCGGTGCGCTCCGTCCGAGTCGCTGTTCGGGAGCTCGCCGCACATCCGGATCTGACCGACGCGGAAATCCATGCACGGTTGGGCCGCGAGCTCTTCGGCACAAACTGGCGTCCCGAGCAGGTCGATGACCTGCTCTTCCTGCTCCAGGTCTTCAACACCGACCGCGATTGGTCCGTGCCCGGCGCGCTAACCACGCCCGGCTTGGTGCTCCACCGGGCCGAGCAGGGCCGCTTGAGCGAGAACAAGCGTGCCCAACTCCGCTCCCAGTTGGCTCGTGTGCAGACCATGGCCAGGCGATATCGCGACGCAACCTCCCCGGGCTCGAAGGATCTCCAGCGCGCCGCGCAATGGTTGGTGGACCAATGGGAAGGGGCGCCGAGCGACACTCTGACGCTCCCGTGAGCGGCGGTTTTCGGCTCAGGGCCTCGTTCCAGATCCGGTCCAACGTCGCCGCCTGCGGGCTGGGGCGGGCGAGCGTTCTAGTTTCCCGTGGCAGGGTTCGAGGCCGACGGGAACAGGCGGCGGAAGATCGGATAAAAGGGCAATGGGGTCAGACATTGACTATTGACTATTCAACACACTTCTCGCGAGCTCGGCGGCAAAGCGCCTCATCTCCGCGTTCCCCTCCGCTTTCTTCCAGAATCGCCGCACCCCCTGCGCCGCCGCCGCATACTCGACACCTCCCACCGCCCTCGCCACATCCACCAGTCTCCACCCCAACTCGCGCGTCGCCACCGCCATCGTCCCATCCCGACCCCAGTCTCCGTAGCTTTCGGCCATCGCGCTCCATTCCCGCCCCAGGATTTTCTCGGAGGCCGCCACAATCTCCTCCCACGCGGGCGCGGCCTGCAATCTCGCCTCCATGCTTGCCCTCTCACGCTTGTCGCGGCCCTTCACCGCCTCGCGCAGCAGCGCCTTAGCCTCGTCCGCATCCGCGAGCACCGTCCCCGCCACCAACCCCTGCCACGGACTCTCCAGTCGTCCCTGGAGAATCGGCGCCTCGGTATACTCCACCAGCGCCAGCATTTGCGCCCGTCGGCTCCGGCCACCACATCCCGCCCCGATCCGCTCCCTCGTCAGCCACCCCGGAGCCCGTTCGCTTCCTCCATAAATCCGCCAGGAGCTCCACGCGTACTCCCTCAGAACCTTCAACCGCCGCGCCACCAGTTCCGCTCCGGGATCCTCGCATCCCATCACCCGCGCCCGCCGCTGCGCATCCTTGTCCAATCCCAGCCCGCCAATTCTCACTGGATTCAGGTGCACATATCGCGCCACCCGATCCAGCGCTCCTTCCTCGCGGATCAGCACCGACTTGAACCGTCCCTGAAACACGTGGCCGCGCCGGCGATGCGCCCAGTTGAAGCGGATGGCATAGGCCGTCTGCAACCACCGCAGTGTCTCACTCACATCCGCGCGGCGGCACCGCATCAGCAGATGGTAGTGGTTGTC
>CAZYJB010000404.1:0-4778 GCA_964647675.1 uncultured Verrucomicrobiota bacterium
CGGCCGTCGAGACCGCAGCCCGACCCGCCGATGTCGAACGACGGCTGAAAGCGAACACGGGCGACCAGCCCCTGACCCTGCTCGAATCGGTCGAGTTCCTCGCGCTCGGCATCGAACGCGCCTCGGGTCGACTCGTGCATCGCGTGCCCCTGTTCTCCGAACGCGAGCCGCAGTGGGTGCACACGCTGAATTCCTACGCGTCGCCCACTCCGGTCCTGGCCGACGGCAATCTCTACGGCCACTTCGGCGCCTTCGGCACCGCCTGTCTCGAGACGCGAACGGGGCGCGTGCTGTGGACCAACTCGACCCTGCGCGTCATGCACGAGAACGGACCCGGCAGTTCGCCGGTGATCTGGAAGCATCTGCTGATCGTGCACCTCGATGGCAGCGACCTTCAGTATGTCGTCGCGCTCGATCGCCAGACCGGTGCCGTCGTGTGGAAGACCCCGCGATCCGGCAAGCTCAACAATCACCCGCAGCTCAGAAAATCCTACGCCACGCCCAACCTGACCCGTCTCGGTGGTCGCGAGGTTCTGCTCTCCGAAGGCGCCGACTGGCTTTACGCCTACGATCCCGGAAGCGGCAGCGAGCTCTGGAGAATGAGCCTCGAACACCTCGGCTTCTCGCAGTCCGCGCGCGCCGTGCTGGGACACGGGCATCTGTTTCTCAGCACCGGATACAGCCGTCCGGAACTGCTCGCAGTGCGCCTCGAGGGCGCCGAGGCGCCGAAGGTCTCGTGGCGCTACGCGAAGGGTGTCCCGACCATGCCCTCCCCCTTGTTGGTCGGCGGCGAGCTGTACTTCGTGAGCGACGCGGGAGGACTGTTCACCTGCCTCGATGCCCACACTGGCCAGGAGCATTACCGCGAACGCCTGGGCGGCAATCACAGCGCCTCGCTGCTGTTCGCGGACGGACGCATTCATGTGACCAGCCGCGAAGGGGTGACGGCAGTCATCGCACCGGGACCGGCCTATCGTCTCCTCGCGCGCAATGAACTGCCGGGTCAGGCGATGGCCTCACTCGCCGCGGTGGGCGACTCCTTCTACCTGCGTACCGACGCCGCGCTCTATCGGATTGCAGTTCGCGCACCATGACATGAATCCGTTGGCATCGATCCGCCGATCCGGTCTCCCCTGGCGAATCGTCGCGATGCTGACGCTCGACATGGGCGCCGCCGCGGCGGGCGCCGACGTCTGGGAACCGGGCGCAGGCTTTCGCAGGCTGCCCGTTCAGCCTGCCACAACATCGGCGCGCGAAGGATTCTCGCGCCTCGACCCGGCAACCCTGGGCATTGCGTTCACCAATCGCTGTTCCCCGTCCCGATACGCCAAGCGCCAGAACCTGATGAACGGCGCCGGCGTCGCGCTCGGCGATTACGACGGTGACGGGTGGTGTGATCTCTACTTCTGCAATCGCGAAGGCTCGAACGCGCTCTACCGCAACCTCGGACAGTGGCAATTCACCAACGTGACCGCGGCCGCCGGCGTGGCGGCCACGAATCTGATCTCCAGCGGCGCCCTGTTCGCGGATCTCAATGGCGACGGACGGCTGGACCTGCACGTCACGTCGTTCCTGGGACCGGACGCGCTTTTTCTGAACCAGGGCGACGGAACATTCCAGCCTGCGCCCGAGGCCGGCGGCCTCGCCACCCCCGGCGGAGCCACCTCTTCTGCGGCGGCGGATCTCGACGGTGACGGCGACCTCGACGTGTATGTGGCCCGCTTCGCCGCCGAGGCGCTGCTCCGCGACGGCGCCGTCATCACCACGCGCATGGTCGGCGGAAAGCCCGTGGTCACCGGCCGCGCGGGACGCCGCATCCGCATCCTCAACAACAAAATGTATGAGTACGGCGAGCCTGATTTCCTCTTCCTCAACGATGGGCGCGGACGGTTCACCGCGGTGAACTGGGGCGAGCGGTTCGTCGACGAATCGGGGCGCCCGCTGACGGAGGCGCCTCCCGATCTGGGGTTCGCGGTGCAACTGCGCGATGTGAATGGGGACGGGCATCCCGACATCTTCGTCTGCAACGATTTTCAAACCCCGGACCGCTTCTGGCTCAATGATGGAACGGCGCGTTTCCGTGCGGTTCCGGGACTGGCCTGGCGCAGCATGAGTTATGCGTCGATGGGGGTGGATTTTGCCGACATCGACCGGGACGGGCACCTGGATTTCTACACGGTCGAGATGCTGCCTGGGGATCAGCGCCGGCACATGACTCACATCGTGCGGGGCGCGGATCCCGATCTGCGCAACCCGCGAGACCCTGCGCTGCGCGACGCAGTGTCACGCAGCGTGCTTGCCTGGAACCGCGGCGACGGCACCTATGACGAGATCGCCTGGTTCGCGGGCGTCGCCACCTCGGATTGGTCCTGGACGCCGGCCTTCCTCGACGTCGATCTCGACGGCTTCGAGGATTTGCTGGTCTCCAGCGGCTATCCCCATGACGTCAACGACCTCGACGTCTCCGGCGGCGCCGGGCGCGGCGAGGGCCGGCGCGTGAACGATTCCTTCGCCGACGAACTCACCAAATACCCGCCCCTGGACTCGCCGCAGATCGCGTGGCGCAACCGCGGCGACCGCACCTTCGAAGACGCGAGCGCTCGGTGGGGATTCAACCATCGCGTGGTCACCCACGGACTCGCGTTCGCCGATCTCGACAACGACGGCGATCTCGATGCGGTGGGCAGCACGTTCAACGCCGCGCCCTTGATCTGCCGCAATGAGACCGCTGCGCCGCGGATTGCCGTCCGGCTGCGAGGACGGACGCCCAACACGGGTGGCACTGGGGCCGGAGTCCGGCTTCTTGGTGGACCGGTCTCAGTCCAGGAGCAGGAGATGCTCACCGGCGGACGCTATCTCTCCTGCGACCAGGGACAGCGCACTTTCGCCACCGGCCCGGGCTCCGCGGGAAAACCGTTCACGCTGGAAGTACGCTGGCCGGATGGGCGGCGGTCACGCGTGACCAATGCCCTACCCAATTCGATCTACCTCGTGGACGCGGCGGGGGCGGTACCCGAGCCGACCGCCCCAGCGCCCGCTCCCGTGCCGGCGCCGCCCGTGTTCAGGTCCGTCAACGCGGACCAACTCCCGGCGCACAGCGACCCGTCCTTCGACGAGTTTCCGCGTCAGCCCTTGCTCCCGTGGCGCCTCGGATTTCAGGGGCCCGGCATTGCCGCCTTCGACATCGATGGCGACGGTCACGATGAACTCTACCTCGCCGACGGACGCGGCGGCGCGCCTTCCCGGGTCACCTTCCCGGCGGGAGCCGCCCCCCGACTGGAGAGGCTCCAGTCGGGCGATGTACGACTCCCCGACGACACGCTGGCGATGCTCGGGCTCGCTGTGGCGCCGGGACGGCGCGCCGTGTTCGCCTCACTGAGCCATTACGAATCCGGCGATGCCCAAGGCCCTTCGGCGCTGCGCTTCGACTGGAAGGACGGCTCGTGGACGCGCGGCGCGCCCCTGCCCGCCCTCCCGGGCAGCCCCGGCTCGCTGGCTGCCGCCGATCTCGACGCCGATGGCGACCTCGACCTCGTGGTCGCCGGTCGGGTCGTCCCCGGGCACTACCCGCGTTCCACTTCCACCTGCATCCTCACCAACGACTCCGGGGACTTCCGCCTCGACGCCGCTGCCTCGGCGCCGTTCGTGGACGTGGGCGCCGTCTCGGGCCTGCTCCTGACCGATCTCGCGGGCGACGCGCGACCGGAGTGTGTGCTGGCCTGCGAGTGGGGGCCGTTGCGTGTCTTCGCGCAACGGGGCGTGGCCTGGCAGGAGATCACCCGGGAGCTCGGATTGGAAAACCTGACCGGCATCTGGCAGGGCCTTGCGGGCGGCGACTTCGATGGAGACGGCCGTATGGACCTCGCCGCTGGCAATTGGGGACGCAACAGCTACCAGCAACGGTCCCCCGGCGGTCCCTGGCGGCTCTACCACGGCGAATTCGGCGGCGGCCACACCGCCATCCTGGAGGCCTACCATCACCCTGACCTTGCCGGTTTCGTGCCGGTCCGCACTCGTGACCTGTTGGCCCGTGATTTTCCGTGGCTGACAGCGGCCTTCCCGCGCCACGCCGACTTCGCCGCGGCGGTGGTTCCCAAGCTTCTCGGAGAACACGCGCCCCGAACTCTCCACGTCGAAGCCCGCACGCTCGCTTCGCTGGTGCTCCTCAACCGAGGTGATCGTTTCGAGATGGTCGAGCTCCCACCGCCCGCCCAGTGGACGCCCGTGTGGGGTTTCGTCGCGGGGGACTTCGATCTCGACGGCGATGCGGACCTGGTCGCGCAGCAGAATTTCTTTGCCGTCCGGGACGAGGAGGATCGGATGGACGCCGGACGCGGACTGTTCCTGCGGAATGATGGTCGCGGCCGCTTCTCGGCCGGGCTGACCCGCGAGTCAGGACTCCAGGTGCCGGGCGAGGCTCGCGGGGGCGCGATGCTCGATCTCGACGGTGATGCACGGCCGGACCTGGCCTTGGGGATCAATTCAGGCAGCCCCTCGATCTGGACCAACGCGACTGCGGAAGCGGGGCTTCGGGTCCGGGTGGAAGGTCCGCCGGGCAATCCCGACGCCGTGGGTGCCTCGGTACGGCTGGAAGTCGATGGCGGCTGGGGCCCCCGCTGGGAGATCCGTGCGGGAAGTGGCCGGTATTCCCAGGACTCCGCCGCGGTCTTTCTGCCGCATGCCACGCGGGCTCGGCGACTCCAGGTTCGATGGCCGGGTTCGGCGGAGAAGATCGTCGAGATCCCGGCGGGCGCCGCGCGGGTCCGGGTGAACGCCGT
>CAZYJB010000405.1:0-4763 GCA_964647675.1 uncultured Verrucomicrobiota bacterium
ATGTGGGAGATTATCGTGCTCAACCTACTCTCCAATGCCTTTAAATTCACTCTGCTGGGACGGGTCGCCGTCGCGTTGCGGACGGAGGGCGGGCAGGTTAAACTGACCGTGCAGGATACGGGCACAGGGATTCCCGCGGATGAGACCGACCAGGTATTCCAGCGGTTTCATCGCGTCAAGGATCCCCGTGGCCGAAATATTGAGGGGACAGGCATCGGGCTTGCGATGGTGCAGGAGATGGTTCGTTTGCACGGCGGCACCGTGGCTGTTTGCAGCGAGCCGGATGTCGGCAGCACATTCGCGATTACCATTCCTTTTGGTCGCGAGCACCTACCCGCCGAGCAGGTGGAGGTCGCCGGGGCACCGGGCCCAAATCCGGCTTCTGCCAATCCCTACGTGGAAGAAGCCATCCGCTGGATTTCCCAAGGACGGTCCGATGTGCCGGACCAGATCCTCGCAATGGATTACCCGGCAGGCTTTTGTTCCGTCGCTTCCCATCCTCCGCATAATCGCCCGCACATCCTGGTGGTGGACGACAATGCCGACGTGCGCGACTACCTCTCGCGCATCCTAGAATCCTACTACACAGTGCGCAAGGCGGCGGACGGGCAGGCTGCGCTAGAACTCATCAGCCAGGGCGCGCCCGATCTGGTTCTGGCGGATGGGATGATGCCGCGCCTGGACGGGTTTGGATTGTTGCGCGCACTGCGCGCCGCCCCGAACACGCAAACTTTGCCCATCATCATGCTTTCCGCGCGGGCCGGCGAAGAATCCCGGGTGGATGGGCTGCAAGCGGGCGCGGACGATTACCTGATCAAGCCATTCAGCGCACGGGAACTGCTGGCGCGCGTGGAGTCGCAACTCAAGCTCGCACAGCTCCGGCGCGAAACCGAGTTGACCCTGAAAAGGTCGAACGACGAACTGGAGCGCCGGGTCGGAGAACGAACCCGCGATCTCGCGGCGGCGAATGAAAAACTCCGGGAACTCACGCAGGCGGCGCAGCAACTGACTTCCGCCCGCGATCTCGAAAGCGTGATGCGGATCGTGCGCGCAACGGCGCGCCGACTTGCGGGCGCAGACGGTGTCACCGTCGTGTTGCGCGAGGGCGACCAATGCCACTATATCGACGAGGACGCGATAGCTCCCCTGTGGAAGGGAAAGTACTTCCCGATGTCGTCATGCATCAGCGGATGGGTGATGCTTCACAACGAACCGGCTGCCATCGAGGACATCCTTCAGGATTCCCGCATCCCGATGGACGCCTATCGTCCCACTTTCGCAAAAAGCCTGGCCCTGTTTCCGATGCGCATCACCGAACCGATCGGGGCCATCGGCTGTTACTGGGCACAATCGCACGCGGCCACTGCCCAAGAGAAACAGCTGATGAGCGTTCTGGCCGAAGCGGCCGCCCGGGCAATCGACAGCGTGCGAGCTTATGCCGCGCTCGAGCATGAGCTGGCGGAACGGCGGCTGGCGGAGAAGGCTTTGCACACGAGTGAGTCGCGATTGAAGTTCACCCTCGAAGCGAACCACATCGGCACCTGGGAAATGGACTTGGAAACCCTCAGGGCCAGCCGCACGCCGATTCACGACGAGATTTTTGGTTACGAGACTTTGCTGCCACGCTGGACCTACCAGGATTTCCTGGAACACGTCGTTGAAGAGGACCGGCCCGAAGTGGACCGACTATTCCGCGAGGCGACTGAGAAACAGGCCGACTGGGATTTTGAATGTCGCATCCGGCGACGCGACGGCCTGGTGCGCTGGATCTGGGCGACGGGCAGCCATGAACGCAGCGAAGCTGGCGGACCGCCGCGAATCCTGGGCCTCGTGCAGGACATCACGGCACGGAAGCAGGCGCAAGAGGCCCTCGAGCGGAGTGAAGCGGAACAGCGCCGACTGGCGGTCATGCAGAGCGCGATTCTCAATGCGCTGCCCGCGCATATCGCCCTGCTGGATGGGGACGGAGTCATCGTGACAGTCAACGATTCCTGGCGGCGCTTCGGCGCGGCGAACATGCTGCAAAGCAGCGATTTTATTGTTGGCCGGAATTATGTGAGCGTTTGCGAGCAGGCTCAGGGCGACTGCTCGGAGGAAGCCGGCAGAGTGGCGCGTGGCATTCGTGGCGTGCTCGGCGGGGCGACCGCCGACTTCATCATGGAATACCCATGTCATTCACCTGCCGAGAAGCGCTGGTTCCGGATAATGGTCACTCCGCTGTTGGAGGGACATCGGGCCGGCGCCGTCGTGATGCATATCAACATCACGGAGCGGAAGCTGGCGGAGGATGCCATCCGAGCTTCCGAACAGGAACAGCACCAGCTCGCCGAACAGTTGGACGCGGAACGTCGCCGGCTGGTCGAGGCCCAGGCAGTGGCCAAGGTGGGGAGCTGGGAGACCGACCTCTCCGATCTGAAGGTTACCTGGTCGGCGGAAACCCACCGCATTTTCGATACGGACCCGGCCCGGTTCACGCCCACGCACCTGGCATTCTTGGAATTCGTTCATCCGGAGGACCGGGAGAGCGTGGATGCCGTTTTTGCCGCTTCGCTCGATCAGGATTCAGCGAATGCCATCGAACACCGGATTCTCCTGCCGGACGGGCGCATCAAGGTCATTGAGGAACGCTGGCGGATCATCCATGACAAGATCGGTCGGCCGATCCGGGTCGCGGGGACCTGTCAGGACATCACCGGGCGCAAAGAAGCAGAGCTGGCGTTGCGGGAAAGCGAGGAGCGCCTGCGCCTGATGATCGAAAGCGTTCAGGACTATGCCATCATTCTGCTCGATGCGAAGGGTTGCGTGGCCAGCTGGAATTCCGGCGCGGAACGCATCAAGGGTTACGTCGCCGGGGAAATCCTGGGGCGGCACTTCTCCATTTTCTACCGCCCTGAAGACATCACGGCCGGGTTGCCGGCGAAAGTGCTGTCCGAAGCGCTCGCAAGAGGTCATTGCAAATATGAGGGCTGGCGTGCCCGCAAGGACGGCTCGCATTTTTGGGCAGATATAATTGTATCCGCGGTGCACGATGCCAAGGGCCAGCTTCGCGGCTAGGTGAAGGTTACGCGGGACATGAGCGAACGGCGCAAAGCTGAGGAGGCGCTGCGGGAGTCCAACCGCGCCCTCCAGTCCATCTTTAATGCGGCAGCGGTGGCGCTGCTTGGTTTCGACCTGGAGGGCCGCACAACAAGTTGGAGCCGGGGCGCTGAACGCATTTTTGGCTGGACCGAGGCGGAAGCGATCGGTCGCTTGTGTCCGTCCGTGCCTCTGGATCTCCAGACAGATTTTCTGGAGATGATCCGCCGCGTGGCGGATCATGGAAGTGAGACGCTGGTGCGCCTCCAGCAGAAGAAGAGTGGTGAACGCATTCACGCCAAGCTTAGTCCGGCGCCGTTGCGGGATCCGGAAGGAAATGTGAACGGGGTTCTGGTTGTGCTAGAGGACATCACTCAAAGGCACCGGGCCGAAGAGGAGGTGCGCGACAAGCAAACGCGCCTGAGCCAGCTGTCCCATCAGTTGCTCATCGCGCAGGAATTGGAACGCCGCCGGATCGCCCGCGAACTGCACGACGAGCTGGGCCAGTCGCTCGCACTCCTGCAGATCAACCTCCAGGCTAGCCAGGAGTTAACCTCGCTGACAGCGATTGTGTTGGCGCTAGGGGAAAGCATCACTGTGGTGGAACGGTTGCACGAGCAGGTTCGAAATCTGTCCCTCGGTTTGCGCCCGTCGCTCCTCGACGATCTGGGCCTGGTCCCCGCGCTGCGCTGGCACGCGGATCGACTGGCTCAGTCCACCGGTTTGTCCATCACCTTTGAAGGCGACAGTTCGGTCGGGCGCCATGCGGTGGAGGTTGAAACAGCATTTTTTCGGGTAGCCCAGGAAGCTCTGACCAACGTCTTGCGCCATTCCCGGGCGAAAGAAGTGCGCGTTTGCCTCTCAACAAATTCCGAAGAATTGATTCTTCGGATCGCGGACGACGGGGTGGGATTCGATCCCGCAACCGCCCGCCAGCGGGCCGCAAAAGGGCAGAGCATGGGCCTGCTGAGCATGGAGGAACGCATGAAACTGGTGGGCGGCGAATTCTTCCTCACATCCCAGCCGGGCGAAGGGGCCGACGTGGTGGCCAAGTTCCCACTTGCTCCCGTTGGTTCAGCCTCATTTAATCCGAGTCCAGATTGACTGTCCTCCTATGAAAGCCACGCGCATCCTGTTGGCGGATGACCATGCGTTGCTCCAGGCGGGCATCCGCGCGCTGCTGGAAAGGATTCCGGGGGTGACAATTGTTTCGGAGGTGGACAACGGCCGCGAGGCCCTCCGTCAGATTGCGGCTATTCAACCGGATTTGGCGCTGATGGACATCGCCATGCCCGGGCTCAACGGACTGGATGCGCTGGTCAGAATCAACACCGCGCATCCGCAAACGCGGGTGGTCATTTTGACGATGCACGCCAATGAGGAATATGTGCTCAAAGCGATGCGCAGCGGAGCGGCGGGTTACCTCCTCAAGAACTCGAAGCCCTCGGAACTGCAACTTGCGGTGGAGACGGTCGTCGGCGGGGAGACTTACATCAGTCCTGGCATTGCCGGAACCCTGGCCGAATACCTGCGCCGCGCCGGGCAATCCGACGATCCCTTGGCGCAGTTGACTCCGCGCCAGCGGGAGATTCTGCAGTTGATCGCCGAGGGTCAGTCCACCAAGGAAATCGCCGACATCCTGAAGATCAGTGGCAAGACCGTGGAGATGCACCGTGCGCAGCTCATGG
>CAZYJB010000406.1:0-4756 GCA_964647675.1 uncultured Verrucomicrobiota bacterium
TCGCGGCAGGTGTAGCCGTTCTCGCGAAGGAGCAGGATCTGCAGGCCGAGCTGCATCTGATCGGTGGGCCAGAGATCGTTGGACTCCGCTCCGTCCCGTGGCGCACCGGCCTTGTAGTCGACCGGAACCACCTCTTTCGCTGCGAACAGGTCGCCCTGATCTTGGCCTACCGGAGTTGCGATCACTTCCACCAGATCCAGCTTGGCGATCACTCCCAGACGCTCGGACCCGAGCGTCACGCTTCGCGAATGAATGACCTCGGGTTCCGCCGTGCCCGGCTCCGGAGGCGTGTCTTCCGGCTTTTCACCGGAGCGCCTGGCCGCGGGTGGGAGTGAGCCTTTGCCGGAGTCTACTTTTCGATGGATCGACGCGCCACGGACCGTGTCCGCGCTCTCGACGAAGACTCCCTCGACATGCTCGTAGTAGAAGAGGCGGGGACAGTACACGAACTCATTGAGCATCCGCGCGGGAATGAGGTCCGGCGCCTTGGACGGAGATGCCGGGTGCGTGGGAACAGCCGCCTCACCCCGCAAGATAGCTAATGCCTGGTCGAAGATCGGATAGCCGGGGCCGCTATCGGCCGGAATGTCGGAAGTGGGTGGACCCGAGTCAGAAACAGGGGTGGGTGATTCCCGGGCCGAGGCCACGGCAGGGGGGACGGACGGGGTGACGCGGTCGAAGAGGGTTTCGCCGCCGGACGGTGCCTGGGTTTCCTCGGGCATAGAGTCGTTGTATCCGGAGGGATCGGCGGGAAACAAGCCGCGCCCGTTCCACAAGAGTAAGGAGGCGGAGCAGCCGTCAACCGTCGATGGGCCAGGATTTACGCAGGGATGAATAGACCGAGGCCGAAGTGCGAACCGTAGCCCACGGCGATGGGGCCAGTCACGGGCTCGGGGAACTCAATGACGAACGATGCACCGCTGTCGTGTCCCCGGCTGCCTTTGCCTCCGTGACGGACGGTCTGGAATTGAAGCGAACGGAACTTGCGGCAGCCAAACTGGAACGGCTGTGATCGCTCGGAGTTCTGCCGACGGATTTTGGCCCCTTGCCATTTCGGATTCAGGCCCAGCAGGCGCAGCAGGTCGTGTGCGGTAGAACCCTCCTGCCAACCGTTGTCATCCATCTTTGGCCGCCCATCGCGAAAGGTCTTGGCGTGGCGTGTGGAGACGAAGGGCGTGACTGAGCGCCATGTTTTCGAGGTCGCGAACAACGGACTGTCGAATTCATGGGTTTGACCAAGGCTGTGCAACACTGTCCTGAGTTCGTGCCCCTTAAACCCCCAAGTCCATTGAATCCTCCGAAGCGCCTTGACTGCGTCATGATCGAATCCGTCGGGCGAATAGATGGTGACATGTGTGATGTGGGCGTTGGAGTCACCGATCGACTCGCAGAAGATGTGTGCGTGCCGATGATCCTTACTGCCTGCGCCGGTGAAGGCCGGATGCCCATTGGAAATCTCTTCGCTGCAAAGAACCTTGTGAATCTGTTCACCCACGGTCAGCGCCTTGGTGATGGCCGGCGGCACCACGCTGGTCAGGGCGAAGCGGGCCACTGTCGGCTTGGAACCGGTGCGACGCGGACGGGGTTTCGTCGCCGGAGCAAAGGCGCTTTCCGGACGCGTGTAGTTCACGAACTGCGCGCCAGGAGGAAGATTCCAGCCGGCTGCCTGCAGATCGCCGGTGTCGGCGTGGAGGGCTGTGAAAAGGTTCTCCGGTACTTGGGGAAGCTTTTTTCGTTGCACGGCAGTAGGCTTCGGTCCCAGGGCCTCCAGGGCGTTCTGGGTGAACTCTGTTCTCCAAGACGCGTAGGCTGTGCTGCTCATCGGAGCTAAGAGTCGGACAAGTTCGGTCCCTTTGGGTAGAGGCTCTCCCTTTGCTAGCGGAGCGGAATTAAACTCTTCGCCAGAGACGCCATCCAGCAAGCGTGCTTCGACAAGGCTTTCGGCGCGACCGAAGTAACCGAGCCGTTCCGCGAGTATCTGCAACGTGGTTCGCTCGGTTGCAGGGAGTTCCACCTCCCAGAGCACGAGTAGCTTTGCCTCCTCGGCGATCTGGATGAACGTATCGAAAACTTTGGTGGTCTTCTCGTTTTTCCCCTCGTTGTAGGGCATGTAATGCCGCGTGTGTGCCGTGGTGGCGGGCGGCAGTTGGAATTGAGGCGGTGCTGCGAGCTTCTCCACCATCGAACGCAGGGCCGACTCCGGGACATCCAGCTTGGCCCTCCAATACCACGTCGCGATCAGCGCGCGGAGGATCCGCCAAGGAGAAGGGGGCCATTCGACCGCGCCCTCGTTCACATGGCGTCTCCACGGTGTCGCATGAAAACGCCCGGCTGGAAACCTGAGTTCGAGAACGGTCATGGGCTATTCCTCGTAGGTGAGATCCGTGTCGGTCGGATTCGCGAAGCCTTTCGCTGCTGCTTTGATGAGCGTGGGCAGTTCCTTTTCCAACTCTGCGAGGGTAGGAGTGGTGAATCCCTTCGGTCTCTGCGCTTCAAGGTTTGCGTTCTCCTTGATTTCCAGATCGCAAGCCGTCCGCAGGCGCAGGCCGTCGCGAAGGAACTTTTGGATTTTGAATAGCGCGAGCGCGATGAGCAGTTCTTCCACCGCCTCGCCGAGGCCAAAGCCGCGGATGAGTGCGAGGTCGAGGTTGAAGTACGCGGTGATGTTACCGGTGAATTCCTCGCGATGGAACGGGACGTTGCCGAAGCCCTTCGCCGTGTCGCCAGACGGATCCACGCCGTCGTTTTTCACGCCACCACTCGCCGCGACGCTTATGCCATCAGCCTCGATGAATGCGGTGAGAGCACGCGGTAGTCGCATCCGTCCACCGGCGATTTCTTTCTTGGCCAAGAACACTCCATGCAGCAGAGCGTTGGTGTCGTATTTGAGCAGCGTGGCGGTAAGCTTCCTGATGTCGACGATGCCTTTGTCCGCAATGGCGAGTTCCTTCTCCAGCGTAGCGAGGAAGGACTTGTCCTTGCCCTCGAGGATGTAGGGGCTGTTCAGGCGGTGCGCTTCGAGCACGGAGTTGGTGAGTGGCTTCCCACCCTTATCCTTCACCTTCACTACGGGCAGGCCCCTCAGCGGCGCGACCCAATCATTGGCCACCGTGTCCCAGCAGACCGCTTCGAGGCGGTTCGCCATGCTTTGGGCGGATTCGACGAGCAGCATCCTGCCCCCGTCCGGTCCGTCGAATTGAGCAGCCCCGAGATCGGGAAAGCCCGTGGGCTGGAAGCGCGTGCCTTGGAGCGGTTGGAGTGCGGCTTTCAGCAGCAGGCGGGGTTGGTTTTTGAGCGCTTCGAGGTTCATGCGGATCGTTCCTTCGGTTTGTGAGTGATGGTTTGTTTCAACAGATGGAAATCTTCCGGTGAAATGGGGAACAGCATGGCGGCGGCCGTGCGCCGCGCCACATCGCCGACGACCGGCAACGAGACGACCAATGGGCGGCTGCCAGAGGCGGTGAGCCGACGTGCAGCAAGTTTAGAGGCCTCGTCGCCGCGTCCGGTCATGGCGTGGTGCAGAATGGCCGGGACGAGCGTGATGGGTGGCTCGCCACTGGGAGGTCGGTGGTGACAGAGCTTGAGCAGCGCGTAGAAAGCGGAAGGAACTGCAATCGCCTGATCTGCGGCCGAGATCTGGCCTTTCTCACCTACTGTGGGAGTCGACGGCACTTCGCCGTTATCCACGCACGCGATGGCCCATATCAAATCAGCCAACAGATCTTCGTTCACTCGCCTCTCAATAAAGGCGGTAATGTCATCCAGTTGGGCGAAACGCGCTGCGATATCCGGCCAACCACGGGTCCCAGCTTTGCAGAACCGAACCAGGCGCCGGTCGAGGATGGAGTTGAGCGCGGTTGCAAGATCTCCGTCGTGCCAGGTGACATCGTTGCTCGGTTGGTCAGCCCAGTTCACCCAAGTTCGGTCTATCGTCGAGCCCATGTGCAAGGGCTCAAGATGCTGGCGAAGCCAGAGTGATTCCTTGCCCAACGGCGCACGAATGCTTGCGAGGGCGGATGCGAGGCGGAATTCGATAGAACCATCGTCGGCCAATTGCAGCCAGCGATGGCTGAGACCGCGCAACGGCTGGAGATAGTTTTCGGTCGTCCACTTGAAGCTCTTAGCCAACGCCCGTTCAGCGGCCCCGAGCGCGGCGAGAACGGCGAGGAGACTTCCTTTGGCGCCGTCGCGGCAGAGTTCCAGAATGCGACGCTCCAGCAGATTCAGTGCGCGAGCCACTGATGCGGGTGGGGCGGGATTTGCCTTTGGTCCGGCTTTTTGCCGTAAGCGGTCATGCCATTGCTCAATGTCGGCGAGAAGGTCGGCTCGCGTATCTCGCCGGACAAGCACGCGTTCCAGCGGTGTGGCAAAGTAGGCGAGGCCGTTGCGGACTTGGAACCCATACCGCTGGAAGGCGGATAGCCCACGATCCACGCCGAGCGTCACGACAGCCTGTGCAAAACCGACGCCGTTGCGAGCAGGGCGGCCGCGCACTTGGGCGCGGCCTTCACCGAAGATGGCGCGCAGTTCGGCCAGGGAAGTCGGGCGATTCCAAAGTGGCAGCCACATTTCGCAGCGAGACTCCGCTTCGTCTGCTCCAGCCGCACTGGCGTAGCCGACACCTGCTTGCCGCACGCAGAAGGGATAGGCGAGTGCTCCCTCACCCGCGCTGTCGAGCCGCTTCACCGAGGCAGCGGCAAACAGTCCTGCAACAAGCGTGATTTAGATCAATTGAGAAGAGGAAGTGCTCGAAATG
>CAZYJB010000407.1:0-4753 GCA_964647675.1 uncultured Verrucomicrobiota bacterium
GCGCACCTTCCCGGAGCGATCACCAAGGTCCGCCTTCACCACCTCGTGCTCTCGGCGTTCTTCGGACGAGAACGCGGTTGCGTCCTCGCGTTCCACCGCAGACCTTTCCCACCATCCGTACCAGCCATGAGCCCGATCCCCGTCTCACGCCGGCGATTCCTCGCATCCGCCACGGCCACCTCCGCGGCTCTGACCGCCCTTCCGGGCCTGGATTCGGCGGGCGCGGACGCGCCGGAGCGATTGCATCTCTCGACGAATGCCTATTCCTGGAGCGTTTTCTACCAGCGCGACGGGAAGGACTTCGGCGCGTTGTTGGAATCCGGAATGGAAGATGTCCGCGCCAGCGGCATGGACGGATTCGAGCCGTCCCTCGGAGCGCCCGAGGATCTCGGCCGGTTGGAACCGCTCCTGCGCAAGAACAGACTGGAGATGCGGTCCCTCTACGTGGGCACTCAGCTCCATGACGTGGTCCAGATCGATCGCAGCATCGCGCAGGCGGTGGCGATGGCGAAGGAGGCGCGCGAGAAGCTGGGCACCAGGATCGTGGTCACGAATCCCAACCCCATCCAGTGGGGCGAGAACATCTCCAAGGATGATGCGCAGATTCGCGTGCAGGCCCAGGCCCTGACGCGGCTCGGCCGCGAACTCAAGAAGCTGGGCATGACTCTGGCCTATCACAATCACGACATGGAACTGCGCAACGCCGCGCGCGAGTTTCACCACATGCTCGCGGGAACCGACCCCGAGGTCGTGAAGTTCTGTCTCGACGCGCACTGGGTCTTCCGCGGCTCCGGCAATTCGCAGGTGTTCCTGTTCGATGTCATTCGTCTCTACGGTCCGCGCATCGTCGAACTGCATCTGCGCCAGTCGCGCGACGGGGTGTGGTCCGAAACCTTCGGACCCGGCGACATCGACTACCCGGCACTCGCCGACGCCGTGCATCGGACCGGGGCGCGCCCGCATCTCGTGCTCGAGGTGGCCGTGGAACGCGGCACTCCGCGTACCATGAGCCCGCGTGAAGCCCATCAGAAGAGCGCGGCCTACGCACGCGAGGTCTTCGCCGGACACGGCAGTTGAAGGCCGCCTGAATGAGCTGGCTCACGAATCGTCCACGCCCCGGAGTGTCCGTCCCGGCGAGCGCCATCGCCTGGATCGCCTGCGTCCCACTCCTCTACGGCGCCTCGGGTCCGCTGGATCCCAACGCCGCGCGCGCCACGTTCGAACTCGAACCCGGTCTCACGATCGATCTCGTCGCCGCCGAACCCCTTGTGCGCTCGCCGGCCGCGATGGCGTGGGATGCTTCCGCGCGCCTGCACGTTGTCGAGAATCCGGACTACCCAGTCGGTCCGGCCGCCGGACAGCCACCCGGTGGTGCGCTCGTGCAGCTTACTGACACCGATGGCGACGGGCGCATGGACCAGCGAACGGTGCTGGCCGACGGCCTGCGTTTCCCCAACGGTCTTCATCCCTGGCGCGGCGGCTGGCTGGTCACCGATGCCCCTGACCTGCTTTGGCTCGCCGACACCAACCATGACGGGCGCGCCGACCTTCGAGAGGTGTGGTTCACCGGCTTCGCCACGAACCAGACCACCCAGTTGCGCGCCAACTCGCCAACCCTCGGACCCGATGGCTGGCTCTACGTCGCGCGCGGCCTCGTGGGAGGCACGGTCACCTCGCCAAAATGGCCGGCCCTCAAACCCGTCGACCTGAAGGCCGGCGACTTCCGCTTCCGTCCCGACGGCTCTGCGGCGGAGGCCATCGGGGGGAACGCGCAGTTCGGACTTGTGCTCGACGACGTGGGCCGGCGCTTCCTCGTCTCCAACCGAAACCCGCTCATGCACGCGGTCCTCGATCCGCGCTGGTGGGCGCGTCATCCCTGGCTGCCGTTCACGGAGGTGGTGCAGGACGTATCGCCGACGGGATACGACGCGAAGGTCTTTCCGCGCAGCGCGGACACCACGACGGCCGGGTTCATGCCCGAGCTCCTCACCGCGCCCCATGCGGGCACCTTCACTGCGGCCTGCGGCATCCACCAGCACTTCGGCGGCGGACTCGGCCCGGAGCGCGAGGGCTCGTGGCTGATCTGCGAACCCGCGCAGAACCTCGTCCAACGCCAGGTCGCGACGCCGCGCGGTGTGACGTTCACCAGCCGGCGAGCCACGGATAACGGGGAGTTCCTCACCTCGACCGATCCGTGGTTCCACCCCGTCTTCGCCGCCACCGGTCCGGACGCCTCGGTGTACCTCGCCGACTTCTACCGCGGCCTCATCGATCACCCGGAATACCTGCCGGCGGAGATCCGTCCACGCCTCGACTTCAACGCGGGCCGGGAACGCGGCCGGATCTGGCGGGTGCACGCCGTCGACCGGTCCGCGAAACGAACTCCCGAGCCGCCAGGTCCGGAGGCGGCCACGTGGATGGACGCGCTCTCCCATTCCAATCTCTGGACCCGCCAGACTGCGCATCGACTCCTGTACGAGCGCGGCGACGCTGCGGCGTTGCGGGCCATCCTCGGGAACCTCTCCGACCTCTCCACCAATCAGGCTGTGGCGTCCGATGCCGCCCTCGCCGCCGGAACGGCTCGGCGCCTGCGTCTGCTGGTTGGAATGCTGCCCCTCAGCCCACTGCGTTCCCAACTGGGACCCGCCGATCATGCCGCGATTACCAACGCCCTGTGTCACGCGCTGCTCTCACCGGCTCCCGCGGTGCGCGAAGCGACGCTGCGCGCCCTCGCCGACCCCGGCATCTCGCGCGTGGCCGCGGCGCCCTTAAACCTCGTCCGCGTCGAGTGGCTTGGCCGACTGCTCTTCGACCCGGATCCCAAAGTCCGCTTCCACGCGCTCCAAGCGCGCCTCGCCTATCGCGGCATCGCGGACGGCGGAGACGTATGCGAGGCCTACGCGCTGGTGGCGTTGAGGTCCGATGACGACCGTTGGAGCCGCGCGCTCGCCCTGGTCGGCCTGCTTGGCCGCGAACTGGAGACCCTTCGCGATCTGGTGGGTGTGGGAACCTCCCCGATCCCCTCGCGCCTCCGCGCCCACGAACTCCTCGTGGCCGATCTCGCGCGCGTCCTCGGCGTGCACCCCGAGGCGGCGGACCGCGAGTTCCTCGACTTCGTCCTCGCCCTGCCGGAGAAGGGGTCCTCGTCGCCCCTGGCGAACGCCGCCCTGCAAGGCTACGCCGAGGGCCTGCGCGCGCGCGGTGCGGGGCCTCTGGCATCGCTGATGGATCGCCTGATCGCCTCGGGACAACTCCCGCCCGGCGCTTCGAATCGCTTCCTTGCCGTCGCCGAGAATGCCCGTCGCCGAGCGCAGGACCCGGCTGCCGCTCCCGAGGCGCGCCTCCCTGCCATCCGCTTCCTGGCTGAACTTCCCGCGGCGTCGGTGGTCGAGACGCTCGTTGAACTCGTTCAGGGAACGCATCCCGCCGAGGTCCGGCTCGCGGCGGTGCGTGCCCTCGGTCTCCTCGGCGCACCTGGCAGCGTGGCGCGCCTGACCGCCCCTTCCTGTTGGCCGAGCCTCACCCCGGCGTTGCAGCAGGAGGCCCTCGCCAACCTGGCCACGCGAGCGAGCCTGCTTCCCGAGTTGCTCGATGCGCTGGAGGCGGGACGCCTCCCCGCCTGGATCATCAACGCCAGCCAGCGACGCGCCTTGATGGATCACCGCGACGAGGCGTTACGCCAGCGCGCACGACGCCTGCTCGGGCATCCCGGCGGCGCGGCGCGCCATCAGGCTTACGAGGCGCTGAAACCGCTGGCGGCGCGCGCCGGGAACGCTGCGGCGGGGCGCGTCGTGTTCGAACGCACCTGCGCCTCCTGCCACCGGCTCGGCCATCTGGGCATCGAGGTCGGACCCGACCTCACCAGCGTACGCAACCAGCCGCCCGAGGCGTTGCTCCTCCACCTCGTCATTCCCGACGCCGAGATCTACCCCGGTTACCAGGCTTACGAAATCGAGACGCACGACGGACGGACCTTCACCGGCCTCGTGGTCGCGGAGACCGTTCATGCCGTCACGGTGCGAATGGCTGGTGGCGGACAGGAGACCCTCAACCGTGCGCAGATCGCATCTTTGACATTGAGTCGGGTCTCGCTCATGCCACAGGAACTGGAGAAAACGATGACCGGGACCGAACTCACCGATCTCCTCGCCTTCCTTCGCGCCGCGCCATGACGTCCTTTGCCTTAGACCCCGCGGACTCCGCGCCCTCCGACCGGCCCGCCCCTGCGGACACCCCACCGCCCGCTGACCTCGCGGACCAAGCCACGGCAACGCCATTCCCGCGTGATGGTGCCGCGGGCGACGCGGGGCACACGGTCAACGAATGGCTGCTCGTCGGGGCCTCCGGCATCCACGGCACCGGCGGGTTCGCTCGCCGCCAGATCCCGTCCGGCACGCACCTCATCGAGTACGTCGGCGAACGCGTCGACAAGGTGGAATCCGGACGCCGGTGCGAGGACGGCAATCCCTACATTTTCACCATCAACGACGACTGGGACATCGACGGATCGGTCGATTGGAACCCGGCGCGGTTTCTCAACCATTCCTGCGGACCCAATTGCGAAGCGCAGCAGGAAGGCGACCGCGTCTGGATTGTCGCGCTGCGCGACATCGAACCCGGCGAGGAACTGACCTTCAACTACGGTTACGACCTTGAATCCTGGCGCGACTATCCCTGCCGCTGTGGCGCCGAACGCTGCCGCGGCTTCATCGTGGCGGAGGAGCACTGGGACGAGGTGACGCGCCTCCTCGCC
>CAZYJB010000408.1:0-4733 GCA_964647675.1 uncultured Verrucomicrobiota bacterium
GAAAGATTCCGGTCGGGACCGGCGAGCGCCTCGTATCCTCAGCGGGTGCGAAGGCGGACGGCGGCACGCGACCCCTGTGTCGCGTGGCCGGCCGAAGTTTGTGAGCGTCGGCACACGAGCGGACTGGCCAACCGGCGGCCGTTTCGGGAATCCTCCCGTGCGTGACCCGGCCGCCCCCTTCCCGCTCCGCGGCAATGTGCGCCGTCAGAGTGCGCCACTGGGGACCTGCTCTGCTGTCCTTTTCCACGCCCTTCCCGTCGTGAAGCTCGTCCGCATCCCCACCCTCAAGTCCGCCGCCGAGTTCAAGGCGCGCCTTGCCCAACTCGGCATCGACCTGCCCTGCGACGAGGCGCTCCAAACCGGTGCCGCCTCACCGCTCGCCGCGGCCGTTACCGGTGTCACCTTTCAGGGCCGCACGATCGGCAACCGCTGGGCCATCCATCCCATGGAAGGCTGGGATGCCACCCCGGACGGACGTCCCACCGACGACGTGCGCCGGCGCTGGCGGCGCTTCGGAGAAAGCGGCGCCAAGCTCATCTTCGGGGGCGAAGCCATGGCGGTGCGGCCCGACGGCCGTGCGAATCCCAACCAGCTCATCCTCTCGCGCGCGCACGTCGCCGACCTGATCTCACTGCGCGAGGAACTGGAGTCCGCCCACCGCGCGAAGCACGGCTCGATCGCGGGCCTGGTAATCGGATTCCAACTGACGCACTCGGGACGCTTCTGCCGGCCGGTGGACAAGAAGGTGTTCGAACCGCGCGTCGCGTTTCGTCACCCGCTGTTGGACGAACGCTTCGGCGTCACCCGCGACGATCAGGTGTTCACCGATGCCGAGCTCGACGATCTCATCGGCGATTTCGTGCGCGCGGCGCGCGTGGCGCACGAGGCGGGCGCCCATTTCGTCGATCTCAAGCACTGCCACGGCTACCTGCTGCACGAATTCCTCGGCGCGCACACGCGCCCCGGCCGCTACGGCGGCTCCTTCGAGAACCGCACGCGCCTGCTGCGCGAGATCATCCGCGGCATCCGCGCCGACGGGAATCCCATCGATCTCGCCGTCCGACTCAGCGCCTTCGACTGGGTTCCCTTCCGACCCGATCCCGCGCAATCCGCGCCCGGCCGACCTGGTCCCGGCATTCCCGTCGAGTACCAGCACCTCCTGCCCTACCGGTACGGCTTCGGCGTGAACCCGGATCGACCGATCGAAGCCGATCTCACCGAGACGCACCTCTTCGCGGCGTTGTGCGCCGAACTGGGCGTGAAGCTGCTCAATCTCAGCGCCGGTTCGCCCTACTACAATCCGCACCTCCAACGTCCCGCAGCGTACCCGCCCTCCGACGGCTACCAGCCGCCCGAAGACCCGCTGGTTGGCGTAGCGCGCCAGATGCACGGGGTCCGCGCCGTGCGGGAAGGACTCTGCACCTGGGAGGCCGCCCATCCCGGAAGTACGCGCCCGGTCCTCATCGGCACGGCCTACTCCTATCTGCAGGAATACCTGCCCCACGTCGCCCAGGCCGCGGTGCGCGAAGGCTGGACCGACCTCGTGGGGCTCGGCCGCATGGTGCTCAGCTATCCGGAATTGCCCGCGGACGCACTCCAACGCGGCGAACTCGCACCGCGCCTCATCTGCCGCACCTTCAGCGACTGCACCACCGCGCCGCGCAACGGCCTCCCCAGCGGCTGCTACCCGCTCGACGACGCCTACAAGCGGCGCCCCGAGGCGAAGATTCTCGCCGCCCTCAAGCGCGGCAAGCCCGCGTAGCCCCAGCTCACCTCGACCGACGCGCGGCAAGAACCCCCCACCCCTTCATGAACGCCGCGCCCCCCAACCCCTCGGGTCTGGTCCGCCGACTCGGCCTCACCGATGCCACCGCGGCCGTGGTTGGCGGCATCGTCGGGGCTGGCATCTTCCTCAATCCGTCCGTCGTCGCGAAGCAGCTCTCGCAGCCCACGCTGATCCTCGGCGCCTGGCTCCTGGGTGGTATCATCGCCCTCTTCGGCGCCTGGATCTATGCCGAGCTCGGTTCCGAACGGCCCGCTCCCGGTGGCCAGTACGCCTACTTCCACGAGGCGTTTCATCCGGCCGTCGCCTTTCTCTACGGATGGGGACTGCTCTGGGTCATCCAGACCGGCGGCATGGCAGCGGTCACCATCACGTTCGCCAAGTACTTTGTCCTGCTTACCGGCCTCACGCTCGACGAGCGCCTCATTGCGGTCGCGGCACTTGGTCTGCTCACCGCCGTCAATTGCCTGGGCGTCCGCGCCGGAGCCTCCACCCAGACGGCATTCACGCTGCTCAAGGGCGTGGCCATCGCGGGCCTCATCGTGTGTGGCCTGTTCGTCGCCTCCGCCGCGACCCCCGCCGCCGCAACCGCCGCCCCGGCCGGGCGTTCAGAATTCGCCGGCTTCGGGGCCGCGATGGTTCCGGTGTTGTTCGCCTACGGCGGCTGGCAGACCGCCTGTTTTCTCGCCGGAGAAATTCGTGACCCGGCGCGCAATCTGCCGCGCGCACTCGTGCTGGGCATCGCGGTGGTGATCACTCTTTACCTCGCCACCAATGTGGCCTGCCTGCGCGTACTCGGCCCCGCCGGCCTGGCCGCCACCGGCACACCAGCGTCCGACGTCATGCGCCATGCCCTCGGTGAGCCGGGTGCGCGCCTGATCGCTGTGGGCATCGCCATTTCCACCTTCGGATTCCTCTCCCAGGGCATGCTCACCACGCCACGTGTCTACTACGCCATGGCGCGCGACGGTCTCTTCTTCTCAGCCCTCGGACGCGTGCATCCGCGCACCGCGGCGCCCATCGCGGCCATCGCCCTCCAGGGGGTCGCGGCCACCCTGCTCGCCTGTTCGGGATCCTACGAAACCATCCTCAACTACGTGGTCTCGGTGGATTTCATCTTCTACGGGCTCGCGGGCTGTTGCGTGTTCATCTTTCGACGCCGCCCGGGCGCGCACGCCAGTTTCCGGGTCCCCGGGCACCCATGGACCACCCTCGCGTTTATCGGCGTCTGCTGGGCAGTGGTGCTCAATCTCATCCGCGATCGGCCCATCCAGGGCCTCGTCGGTATCGCCATCCTCGCCGCCGGACTGCCCGTCTATGCACTCTGGCGCCGGCGCGCGAAATCACCCGACGCCGACCACCCGAAGCACTCACCCCTTTCATGATCCCGCCCCCGTTCATGGCCTCGGAATACATGCACTGGGCCAAGACCCGCCAAGCCTCGCGATTCAACCTCGCCAACAGCGGTCTCGCCCCGATCTCGCGCGACGAACTCGGTGTCTCCGCCGGCGACATCGAACTCAGCGGCCCCAGCTTCTACGGCTGGCCCCCCCTCCTCGAGGCCCTCGCCCGCCATGCCGACGTGCCGCCGGACCGCATCTGCCATGCCGAAGGCACTTCGCAGGGCAACTTCCTCGCCATGGCCGTCTGCGTGGAACCGGGCGACGAGGTGCTGGTCGAAGATCCGTCCTACGAACTGCTGGTGGACACTGCCCGCTATCTGCGCGCCGTCGTGCGACGCTTCCCGCGCGCGCGTGGGACCGGCTTCCAACCCGACCTCGCCTCGCTGCGCGCGGCCATCGGCCCGCGCACGCGCCTCATCGTCCTCACCGACCTCCACAATCCCACCAGCGCACGCCTGCCCGAGGCCACCCTGCGGCAGATCGCGGACTGGGCCGACGAAGTGGGCGCCTGGGTGCTCGTCGACGAAGTCTATCTCGACGCCGCCTTCGATCCGCAGGCGCGCACGGCACATCTCCTCAGTGATCGCATCCTCACCACCAACAGCCTCACCAAGGTTTACGGACTCAGCGGACTGCGCTGCGGCTGGGTGGTCGCCGAGCCTTCCCTGATTCGGAAGATGTGGCGTCTCAACGATCTGTTCGGGGTGATTCCCGCGCACGCCGCGGAACGCCTCAGCCTGCTTGCGCTCTCGCGCATGGACCTGCTGCGCACGAGAGCGCGCAGCTTTCTTGATCCGAACCGCGCTCTTTGGAATTCGTTCCTCGCGTCCCGCCCCGAACTCGACGACCGCCCGCTGCCCTTCGGCACCGTGGCGTTTCCCCGGCTGACTTCCGGCAGCGTGGATCGTCTGGGTGAGGTGTTGCGTGCCCAGTTCGAGACCACCGTGGCGCCCGGGGCCTTCTTCGGCTGTCCGGACGCCTTCCGCGTGGGACTCGGACTTCCTCCGGAAACATTTGCCGAAGGCCTCCGCCGCCTTGGCGCGGCGTTGGATCGCCTGCGCGGCGGCGGGTAGAGAGCCACGACCCGCCAGGCGAAGCCCGATCAGGAGCCATCGCGCGAGTGACGCGATTCCCCGGAGCAGGGAACTGGTCGGTGTCCTGATCGGACACGGGCCACCATGTCTGCATCCTCGGACCGTATCACCCGCTCGGTGGGTGGGTGGTGGGCTCCGCCTTGCCACTCGGTGTCCGGACAGGACACCGACCCGGGTCTCCTTCTCTCGAACCTGATTCGCTCTTTTGCGACGTCATCCCGACTCACCGGTCGGAGCCGGCGAGCCACCAGCTTGCCTTCGCGATTCAGGATCGGTTCTTGATGTGATTCGAAATCCAACGGGATGCCGGCATTTCTCGTCGGCCAGGCGACCTGCGCGAAATCAGCCAGATTGATCGAAGTTCCTCATCGCCCTGCGGCGATGTGACCCCAAACGCGGATGGAATTGCGGGGGGGTCCAAGCTCCCGGGGGACCCATAGGGGGGGTCCTCCC
>CAZYJB010000409.1:0-4718 GCA_964647675.1 uncultured Verrucomicrobiota bacterium
CGATACTGGGGTGAAGTGACGAGTGTCGAGTGATGAGTGGCGAGCGGGAGACAGGCTCTAAGCAAAGTGAGTGGGTCGCGAGCGCCGACCCGCGACTCGGCGTCCGCTGGGGATGCCGAGCTTCGTAGCCGCGGCCGTCAGGCTGCGCTGACTGGCCTTCGCGGTTGGAGTTGCAGAAGGACACGAGCGCCGCCGTCACGGCGGCGCCTACGACGCGGTTCCTGGCGGCGCGATGCTCCGCCTCGCCGGACGGAGTCGGCGAGCCACCGGATTTGCTTCGCGAATCCGGTTTACTGCCCGGATCGCATTCATCCGATGGCTCGCCACTCGTCACTTCTCACCCACCACTTCCCCATCATGCCTTCGGTGCCGCGCCTGCCACGCTCAGCGTCAATTCCACGGCGTCCGCCACCTTGTCTTCGGGCGCCTTCGGGTTGATGCCGTAATCCGTGCGCTTGATGGAGAACTTCGCGCGCACCACGAGGAGATCGCCCTGCATGCGGCCGTTGGTGCGCGCGCCGAGCTTGTCCTTCAGGTAGGTGATCTTGACGGGAATGGTCACCGGCTTCTTCACCCCCTTGACCGTGAGCGAACCCTTGGCGTCGGCGGTGGTCACATCGCCGCTGGTGGAGGCGTTCGCAAGCGACTCGATCTCGAAGACAATCTGCGGGTGCGCCGCGACGTCCATCCAGTCCTTGCCGTGCATGTGCTCCTTCATCATGGAGTTGGGCACCTGCAGGGAAGCCGTCTCCAACGTGATGCGGCCTTTGGTGGCGGCTGGTTTGGCGGCATCGAATTCCACCTCGCCGGCGATGCCATTGCCGGTGCCGCTGATGGCTTCCAGCGGCGCGTCGAGGTTGAAGTTCACGGTGTTCACGCCCTTGGCATCCTTGAAGTCGAACTTCGCCGCGGCGCCATGCACGGCGAGCGAGGCGGAAGCGAGGAGGGCCAGGGTCAATGAGGTTTTCAGGCAGCGTTTCATAGGGGACGTGAGGGAACAGGAGTGGATTCGGATTCGGGATTTTGGAGCGTCATGCTGGCAGGTGCCACGGCGCGGGTCGTCATCGGCTAGGCCGCGGGACCGGTCGTCGGTGCCGCGGAAGCTGCGGGAACCGGCCGTCGACGAGGCGCCAGCCATCCGGCCGCACCCAGAATGGCAGAAACCACGGCGCAGGCGGCGAGGAAGTCGACGCCCGGCACGAAGTTCTCCTGCCATTCCGTGTACTCCATGTCGGTCACCGCATCCTTGAGCACGACCGGCACGCTGGTCTTCGTCCAGCCCAGATTGGGCCCGCCGAAAAGCCAGAACACCGTGCCCACCAGCAGCACGGCGACTGCGGATAGCCTCAGCGCGGTTCGCATGACGGCGAAAGTAATAGTCAGGATGAGCAACAGTGCAACTACATCAAATTCACCGGATCGATATCGACCGTGAGGCGGAGGTCGTCGGGGAGGGTGAGGGTCTCCACGCAGGGCGCGAGGAGGGATGACAGTTTCGCCATCGAGCGCGTGCGCAGCATGATCTGGTAGCGGTAATAGGTCTCGGCCTTGAGCAGCGGGGCCGGCGCCGGGCCGGCGAGGATGAGGTCGGCGATGGGCTTGAGCGCCTCCTGCAGCACCCTGGCCACGTGCTCGGCGGAGAACCGGACCTTGTCCTCGTTGCGTCCGCGCAGGGTGAGTAGCGCGATGCGCGTGGTGGGCGGGTACTGCAACTGTTCGCGGAACTCGAGTTCCTGATCGTAGAAGCCCACGTAATCGGCGCGGCGCGCGTACTGGATGGCGGGATGGAACGGCGTGAAGGCCTGCACGAAGACCTCACCCTCGATGTCGCCGCGGCCCGCACGACCCGAGACCTGGGTCAGGAGCTGGAAGGTGCGCTCGCCCGCGCGGAAGTCGGCGAGGTGCAGGCTGAGATCGGCATACACGACACCGACGAGGGTGACGTTGGGGAAATGGAGTCCCTTGGCGATCATCTGCGTGCCGACGAGGATGTCGGTGCGTCCGACACGGAACTCATGCAGCACCTTCCGGTAGTCCTCTTTCCGCTGGAGGGTGTCCGAGTCCATCCGCGCGATGCGCGCCTTGGGAAACGCCCGCGTCAGGGCGTCCTCGAGGCGCTCCGTGCCGAGCCCGGAATAGCGGATGCCGGGACTCTTGCATTGGGGCGCCGGACAGACCGTCGGCGCGGTCTCTTCGTGTCCGCAGATGTGACAGCAGAGGCGCTGCTTGTGCCGGTGGTAGGTCAGGGACACCGAGCAGTTGGGACAACCCGCGACGAAGCCACACACCGAGCAGAGCAATGACGTGGAGAACCCGCGCCGGTTGAGGAAGAGGATGGTCTGCTCGCGGCGCTCGAGGCGCTGGAGAATGGCTTCGTGCAGCGCGTGCGAGAAGACGGGTGGACCCTTGGCCTTGCGCGCCTCGGTGCGCATGTCGACCACCCGCACGATCGGCATCTTGGCGTTGTCGGCGCGCTGCCGCAGTTCGAGCATCGCGTATTTGCCTCTTCGCGCGTGGTGATAGGTCTCGATGGACGGTGTGGCCGAGCCGAGCACGACCACCGCGCCGGCGCGTTGCGCGCGCACGATGGCCACGTCGCGCGCATGATACCGAGGCGCCTCCTCCTGCTTGTAGGAATGCTCGTGTTCCTCGTCGACGATGATGAGTCCGAGCGGATCGACCGGCGCGAACACCGCCGAACGCGCGCCAATGGCGATGCGCGCGCGTCCCTGCCGGATCTTCTGCCATTCATCGTGCCGCTCCCCCGTGGAGAGATGGCTGTGCAGCACCGCGACCAGCGTGCGACACGGACCATGGTTGAAGCGCGCCTTGAAGCGTTCGACGGTCTGCGGGGTGAGTGAGATCTCTGGAACGAGCACGATGGCACCCTTGCCCTGGGCGAGCGCGTGCGCGATGGCCTGGAGATAGACCTCGGTCTTGCCGGAACCCGTCACGCCATGGAGCAGGAACGTGGAGCGGACCTCCTTCTGGCCGGCGCGGCCCGGCGGCGCATCCGCCGTGTCGGTGTCCCCGACCGGGCCGAGTGACTCGAGGATCGCCTGCAAGGCGACGGCCTGCTCGGGATTCAGCGTCAGCGGATCGGTGGGCAGGATGTGATCGGTGGCATAGGGGTCGCGCTCGGCGATTTCGGAGCTGATGGTGATCAGGCCGCGGTCTTCCAGGCGACGCACGGTGTCGGCGGTGGTGTTGGCGACGGAGAGCAGTTCCTGCAGCGGGATTTCGCGCCACTCCTCGACGATACCGAGCACTTCTTCCTGGCGCTTGGTAAGCTTGGTTGCCGCTTCGGCGGCGCGGGCGGGCAGGAACCGCACGCGCAGCCGGTGGCGCCAGCCTTCCTGTTCCTTCCGCACCGACTCGGGCAGGACCGATTTCAGCGCGAGTTCGAGCGGGCAGCAGTAGTAGCCGGCGATCCAGCGCGCGAGTTCGAGGATCTCGGGCGTGATCTGCGACTGGCTGCCAAGGACGCGCGCGATGGGCTTCAGATTGGAGTGCGTCGAGGCCTCGACCAGCGCCACCACGTTGCCGAGCACCTCGCGCTGGCCGAAGGGCACCTTGACACGGCGTCCCACCTCCACCAGTCCCGCCAGTTCAGGCGGCACGAGGTAGTCGAACTCCCGGCCCAGCGCCAGATCGAGGGCGACACGCGCGATCTCGCCCAAGGAGACGGGCAGGGGCGGGGATCGGGGAAGGGGAAACTGGCCATCCAGTTCCGACTCGCCGCGGCGGCGGGTGCCGGGCGAAGAAGGCGCATGGGCATGGACGGAGGATCCGAACAGGGCGTCGTGGACGACCCGTTGAACAACCGCCTGCGCGCGCTGGGCGTCGACCGTTCGGAGGTCGAGGAGAGTTTCGTGCGGTCCGGCGGGCACGGCGGTCAGAACGTCAACAAGACCTCCACCTGCGTGCAGTTGATTCATCGTCCCAGCGGTCTGGTGGTGAAGTGTCAGGAGACGCGGCACCAGGGCCGCAACCGCGAGCGCGCGTGGTGGCTGCTGGTGCAGCGGTTGGAGGAGCGCCGGGACAAGGCGCGCGCGGAGCGCGTGGCGCAGGTGGAGAAACTGCTGCGCCAGAAACGTCCGCGCAGCCGCGGTGCCAAGCGCCGGATGCTCGAGGGCAAGGCGAAGCAGGGCGCGAAGAAGGCGATGCGGCGACGGCCTTCGGATGATTGAGTCGCCTTGTTCATTTCCCTTGCTGGCAGCGGAACGGTGCCGGGAGAGTCGGCGGCCTGTTGTCGACGCGCCGTGAGGCGCGGAGGCCCTGCCGATGCGCACCCTGCACGTCTACATCCTGAAGGAGATGCTCGCCGCCATTTTGGTGGCGGTGGTGGTCGGCGCCGGGCTGCTGCTGCTCGGCAACCTGCTCAAGGAGATCCTATCCCTGCTGATGACCGGGCAGGCCACGTTCGGGCTGGTCGTGCGTGGCATCAGCCTGTTGCTGCCCTTTGTGCTCGCCTTCGCCCTGCCCATGGGCGCTCTGACGGCGTCGCTGCTGGTTTTCGGACGGCTGAGCGCCGATCAGGAACTGACCGCGGCCCGCGCCAATGGAATCAGCCTGGTGGCGCTATCGGTGCCGGTCCTCGGACTCAGCCTCGCCCTGTGCGGGGTGTGCGCCTGGATCAACCTGGAAATCGCCCCGCGTTGCCGCGTGGCTTACAAGGGCCTGCTGCCCTCCATGGTGCAGGAGAAGGCGCGCACGCT
>CAZYJB010000410.1:0-4717 GCA_964647675.1 uncultured Verrucomicrobiota bacterium
CGCGACTGGACCGCCGAGGGCTACGTGCCGCCACGTTTTCGCTCCGTCGAGGGGCGGCTCGACGGCGAGCAAGGACACGGCGAGCGGGCGAACGAGGGCTTCCTCCGGCCCGACAGCGCGCTCGCGATCGTGCTCGTGACCGACGAGGACGACTCGATCGCCACCCGGTTGCTGCGCGGTGCGCTCGGACAGGAACAGGCCGCGCGCCACGTGCAGGCGGAGTTCCTGCCGCGCGACGAGGCCCTGCGTCGGGTCACCAACAACCTGGCCGCCGCGGCATTGATCATTCCCGAGGGTTTCCTGCGCGAATACGTCACCGGCGACGGCCGCATCACGCTGACCCTGGTCAAGAATCCGGCGCAGATGTTCCATCCGGCCCTCGTCGAAGAGGGCCTCGCCGCGGTCACCACCGCGCTCAACGCCATCGCGCGCAACCTGCGGCCCGACCTCGCCGAATGGCGTGCCCTTTTCGACGAAGGTCGCCGCCCGCGGTTCAGCGAGGTGGGCGACCTCGTCGCGCGCACCGGCGAAAAGCTCGACCTCGCGCGGCGGCGGCTGGATCCCCTCCCGGTCGTCTACGTCCACGAAACCAACGCGCCCGCCGCCGAGGGGAGTGATCCGAGCCCCCCCGCTGCCGCGCGCCGCGGTCCGCGTCGTGACTTCAACCTGTTCGCCTTCCTGCTGCCCGGGCTCACCGCGATGTTCCTCATCTTCCTGGCTGATGTCGCCATGCGCGATCTGCACCGCGAGGTCCGCTTCCGCACCTTCAACCGCTACCGCACGCTATCGCCCGGCGTGACGCTCTTCGTCGCTTCCAAGGTCCTGTTCACGTTCGTCATCCTCGCGCTCGGCTGCGCGATCCTGCTGGGCGTCGGCTCCCTGCTCTTCGGATTCCGCTGGCGCAATCCCACCGCAGTCGTCGGGCTCGCCGCCGGACTCTCGCTCTTCGCCGGTGGTCTTATGGCGGCGCTCAACGCCTGGATCGGCGGCGAAAAGAAGTCCGATGTCCTCAACAATCTCGTGGGCATGGGACTCGGCATGGCCAGCGGCTGCGCGTTCCCGGCGGAATCGCTGCCGCCGTTCCTGCGCCTTCACATCACGCCGAGACTGCCGCCCAACTGGTTTGTGGAAGCCATGCGTTCGGCCCAGATCGACGGTTATGCCGTCGGATCCTCCTGGACCGTGCTGGCCCTGCAGATGGCGCTGATCGGCGCTGCGTTCACCGCCTTCGCCGCGTGGCATCTGCGACGGCGCCTCGAGCAGGGGATCCAGCCGTGAAGCCGGTGTTCGCCATCGGTCACAACGACCTCCGCATCCTCCTGCGGAACCGCGCCTCGTACGTCTGGCTCTTCGGCATGCCGCTGTTGTTCGTGTTCTTCATGGGATTCGCCAATCGCGGCCCCGGCGGACCCGCCATCCCTCGACCCACGGTGCTGGTCGAGAACGCCGACACCGGCTTCCTCGGCCGCAGCTTCCTCGATCTTCTCGGCGACCAGGGCCTGAACGTGGTCGGCCCCACCAACGCCGGGGAAGCCCGCCGCGGACTGCGCCTTCCCGCCGAATTCACGGCGAACGTCCTGACCGGCGGCCAGAGCCGGATCGTCTTCCATACCCTGCCCGGCGCGGAATCCGCGGCGTCCGCCCTGGTCGAATTGCGCGTCGTGCGTGCCCTGGTCGCGCTGAACGCGCACCTGCTTGAGCACGCCACCACGAGCAGCGGCGGTGCGCCGAGCGCGGAGGCGCTGACGATGCTGCGGTCGCGTCCGGACCCGGTCGTCCTGCAGTCGTCGCACGCCGGCCGGAAACCCATTCCCACCGGGTTCGGCTTCTCCCTGCCGGGCGTGCTCGTGATGTACCTGCTCATGAATCTGCTCATCTTCGGCGCCACGACCCTGGCGTGGGAACGACGCAGCGGCGTGCTGCGCCGAGTCGTGGTCAACCCGGTGTCCCGCGCCCAGCTCATCGCGGGCAAACTGTACGGACTGATGCTGCTGGCGGGCGTTCAGATCCTGTTCCTGCTCGCGTGTGGGCGCTTTCTTTTCGGCGTGAACCTCGGCGATCACTTCGGCGGGATCCTGCTCACGCTGCTCGTCTATGCGTGGGTCGCCGCATCGTTCGGACTGCTCGCCGGCGCAGTCGTGCGCGCGGAGGACAAAGTGGTGGGTGTGGGTGTGCTGGCCTCGATGGTCATGGCGGCGCTGGGCGGATGCTGGTGGCCACTGGAGATCGTGCCCGACTGGGTACGGCAACTGGCGCACGCCTTCCCCACCGCCTGGGCCATGGACGCCTTGCACCAGCTCATCACCTTCGGCGCCGGTCTCTCAGCCGCCGCGCCGGCCATCGGTGTGCTCTGCCTCTTCGGCCTCGGTGCCACCACCCTCGCCATCCGGCTCTTCCGGGTTTGAGAGCCACGGTGGGTCACGCGCTCCGTCCCGTGACTCGGCCTCCGCCAGGAGGCCGACCCATTCCCTGCGCCTTGCCCGGTCCCACTTCGGAGCTCCGCTCCGACTCGCCGGTCGGAACCGGCGAGCCACCAGGCTTGCTCTGCGATTCCGAATCTTCTCACTCCTCACTCCTCACTCGTCACTTCCCTCCGCGTGGTCTCACGGCCTCCGCATCTCATCACCCACGCATTCCGCCCAGGCCTCCCCGTGCCGGCGCAGGCCCACCACATTGAAATGCACGCCGTCCCGATACTCCCTCCGCAACGCATCCGTGTCCGGTCCGCGCAGGGTCAATCCCGATTCCCATAAACGCGCCTGGGCCGCGCGGAACTCCGCATCCGACGGGTCCGCCTCCGAGTGATAAGTCGTCTGCGCCGTGATCCACGGCACGCGCCATCCGGCCCGCTCGCGTGACGCCGTGACGAGACGGCGCATGAACACGACATACTGCTCGCCGGTGATTTGCCGGTCCGCTGGATAGCCACTGCGCGCCTGCCCGGCGTCCGACTCCCCCTGATGCCACAGCACCGCACGACAGCCGTGTGGACCCAACTGCTCGAGCCGCCCAGCGAGTCGCTCGAACAGATCGCCGGTCGCTTCCCAGGTATGCGGACCAACCGCGCGCACGTTGGCCCCGGTGGTCGGTTGATTCGTCATGCGATCCCCGCGCGGCAACCATTCGCGCACACTCGTACCCCCGGCACCGATCGACACCACCCCCACCGGAACATGGGTCCGCGCGACCAGGGCATCGCCGAAGGCCGGCACAAAACTGCCCGCGTCCCCGCTCGCGCCCGGCTGCGGATCATGCGCCGGGCGCCACGCGCGTCCGTCGAACGCCGCCACCCACCCCGAGCGCGGCTGCTGGCGTTCACTGCCGTGGTTCGCCGAGTTCGACTGTCCCGCCACCACGAACACATCGCCCACCCCCACGTGATCCACGTCCACCCGGGACATCGGATCCTGGCTGCCTTTTCGAAACGCCCGCACCTCGCAGCGATACCAACCCCCCGCCGGAACGGTCGCGCGCTTCTCGAAAGCAGCCGAACCCGAGGTGTTGCGAATCGAGATGCGGTGTCGGATTTCGGGTTGATCCGGGGAGGGCGGGATCAGCCTGATCTCGAGCCGATCCACCTCCGGACCAACGCGACCCCGCACCACCACGACGCCGCGCCCGACGCGATGCCGTTGGAACACCTGGAAATCGAGGGGCGACTCCAACGTGAGCGACCCCGCTCCGGAATCCAGCGCGGTTGCCGCGATCCCCACCCGTATGCCGGTCCCGCAGACCAGGCACGCCAACAGCCACCAGCTCAGACATCGCGCGGAGCCTGCGCCGCCAACCCGGGTCGGAAACATGTTACCGAGCGTAGTCGCTGCCCTCGGGTGCGGCCATCCCGGCCTGCACGAAAACGCCGGGCGATGTAAGAAACGGCACGGCGCGGCATCCAACACTGCGAACTTGGACTCGAATGAACATCAGCTGCGGTTCGAAGAGTGGCTCGCGGCGCACGGCGCCATCCTTCACCACGTCGCGCATGGCTTCGCCGACGGCGCGGACCGGCAGGACCTCATGCAGGAACTCCTCCTCGCGCTCTGGAAGGCGATCCCCGCGTTCCGCCACGGATCCCACCCTTCCACGTTCATCTACCGCGTGTCACACAACGCAGCGCTTACCTGGAAACGGACCTTGCGCAACTACCGCCAGCGCCTCGAACGCTTCCAGGCTGAGCCCGCTCCCGCATCGAGCGGCGCGGCCTCGGACGACGAACGCCACCGACTCGACTGCCTCTACGCGGCGATCCGGAGCCTGCCCCCACTCGACCGTTCGCTGGTGCTGCTTTCCCTGGACGGCGTGAGCTACGCCGAGATGGCCCACATCCACGGACTCTCGGAGAGCAATGTGGGTGTCCGGCTCAACCGCGCGCGGCGCCAGCTTTCCGAGTCCATGAAAGGAGTCCGCCATGAATCCTGACGATCTGGACGCCCTCTGGCGTTCGCCCCACAACCAACCCACCCCCCGTCAACTCGAGGAACAACGCATGCAATTGCTGACCGAACTCAAACGACGTCACCGCGCCTCGCGCGGCCTGCTCTGGTTCACGCTCCTGCCGCTGCTGGTCATGTCCGGTCTCATCGTCAAGGCCATCCTCGCGCCAGACCCTGGCTCCACGCCGGTAAACCTCCGGCACGAATGGGCCATCCTTCTCCTCGTTGCGCTGCCCTGGACGGAATGGTTCCTCATGCTTTGTCTCCAGCGGAGACATCGTCGG
>CAZYJB010000411.1:0-4698 GCA_964647675.1 uncultured Verrucomicrobiota bacterium
CGCCAAGCCGGTGAAGCTCGGCCGCACCGAGGGCGAGCGGGTGATGGTCGAGTCCGTGCTCGAAAGCGTGGCGGTGCACCTGGCGTTTGCGCTGAGTCCGGCGCGGGAGGGCGCGTGGGATCTCGGACTTTCGGATGCGAAAGGAACGTGGCGGCCCGCGCTGGCGTCCATGACCCGGCTCGCTGCTCGGCTGAGGAAAGCGGAACCGATCGCCCGGTTGGTGCACCGCGATACCGCGGAGTGCCTGGGCGCAGCGCTGCGCGAGCACGACGAGGAAGAAGCGCGATGGTTGATCTTCTGGTCGGCGACGCGGCCGCGTGAAGGTGCGCTGCCGGGGGTGCAGTTGTCGCCGGTGTTCCCCGAGCGCTTCTCCCTTCGCCTCAATTGGCCGCCCAGGCTGGCGGCGGTGCGCGCCGGCCAGGATGGTGAAGTCACCCTGACCCCGGACCAAGTGGCTCACCTCGAACTATCGGCCGCGCAGGTGCATCACCTCCGATTCTCCGGCCACCGCCTTCCACGCGTGGGCGGCTGCGACTGGGAGGAGATCCGTCCTGCTGGCACCTCGGTTGCCCGGCCCGGGGTTCGTGTAGGCGCGACATGGCGGCGCGAATTGGATTCGCTGCCGCCCCGTCGCGAGCCTTCGCCGGTGGTGATCCAATGGCGCGCTGGCGTGGGGTGGGTCGCGGACAAACCCTCGCAGACATTGCGGATCCAGTCGGGCGGGATGGGGGACCTTCGCCTGCGCGCCGTGAACCTCGGCGGCGAATCCACCGGCGGAGAATGGAGGGTCGCGGTGCCTCCCGCGTGGAGTGTCGAACGAGCAGAAGCAAGCGCGTCCGGCGCTTCCACTCAGATCCCGCCGGGAAATGAACTCACCGGCGACTGGTTGTTGGCGGAGTCCGCCGCGGCGGAAGTGAATCTCCGCGTGCGCCCGCCGACGGCGCACGACGTGTCGAAGGATCCCGCGCGTTTGTCAGCGCACTGGCGCGATGCCCAGGGCCGGGAGGACGTGGCGTCGGTGCGATTGTCCGTCGAGTCGCCCGAGGGATGGAGTCGCCAGCCTGTTTCCTGGCGGGACTGGTTGCCGCGGCCAGGTCATCCGGAGGCCTGGCAGGTCTTCGAGCCGGAGCCGGGCCGTTGCCACCTGGAGATTGCCGAGGCGTTAGGCGCGCACGGCGACGCCGTGGTGCGCTGGGCCATTCCCGGCGGCCTGCGCGCAACGGATGGATTCGAGTGCGAGCTCCGCGCCGTGACGGCGCGTGCGCGGGTCTACGCCCAGGTGTCCCTGGTGACCCGCGACGGCGAGGTCTGGCGCCACGGCGAGCTGCGCGAGGTGCCGACGACGGCGGCCTGGCGGATCCGTGCGCCGATCGGCGAGTTCGCGCCGACGATCTGGTCGCGGCACCGTGAGTTTGGAAGCCCGAACGATTCGCGAGTGCGCTGGATGCTCATCCGGTTCCAGGGGGTCCAGGCGGGAGACATTCTCGAGCTGAACAACGCGGCCTGGGTGCGGCGTCGGTAAAGGCGAGACGCCTCCGGTGCCCAAGCGCTCCTGACTTCGGTGCGGTTTGCGCCAGCACTATGATCGAGGCTCGCGCCAGCGTGCCAGTTTCGTGGCGGTCCACGCTGTTGCCGGTGGGCGCGGTGCTGGCCTGGTGGCTTTACGATCTGCAGGTGCACTGGCGGGCGTTGCCCGAGTTCCAGCACGGCTGGCTGGTGCCTTTCCTCGCAGGGTATCTGGCCTGGGAACGCGGGGAGCGACTCGCCGACGGTGCGCCGGTCAGGTGCGTGATGGGGCCCCTGGTTCTCGCCATGGCAAGTATGCCGTGGGTGCTGGTCGCGGAACTCTACAAGCGAGCGGTCGCCAACACCGCTGCGGCGAGCTTCTGCCTGAGTGTCGGTTGTTGCGGCTTCATTCTGGCTGTCCTCTGGCTTCAGCACGGATGGCGTGTTGCGCGGGGCATGCTGTTCCCGCTGCTGTTCCTGTTTGTCGCGGTGCCGATGCCGAAGATCGTGTGGAACCCGATTGTGCAGGGCCTGCAGTCGTTCATCACCGTGCTGAACGTGGAGACCCTGAATCTCCTGGGCATTCCGGCTGAGCGCATGGGCAATGTGCTGAGGCTGCCAACCGGACAGGTGGGCGTGGACGAGGCGTGTAGCGGCGTTCGCAGCCTGCAATCGAGCATCATGGCCGCGCTGTTCGTCTCCGATCTGATGCTGCGGCGGGCGGGCGTGAAGGTGTTCTTCCTCGGGGCCGGTGTGCTTCTGGCCATCGCCGGCAATTTCGGCCGGTCCTTCTACCTCGCCTGGACTGCGGCGCATCGCGGCGTGGAAGCCGTGGCGGGGGTGCATGACGCGGCGGGTTGGAGTGTGTTTTTCTTCACTGCGGGTGGCATCGGCCTGCTGGCCTGGTGGCTCGTGCGCGCCGAGGCCCGGGGAGCGCGCAGTCCCTCGGCGGCCCAGATGGCCCGTGAGGGGGTCCGATGAATCGCCGCCAGTCAGCGCTGCTGGCAATCGTCGCGCTGTTCGCGAGCTCGGTGGGCGGCGCGTGGGCGTGGTTTCAGACCGGACCCAGGACTGGCGTCGAGCAACTTCAGTTCGTGGTGCGCGAGACCGTCGACGGCTGGCGCTTCGAAGCGAGGCCGCTCGGCGCGGCGGTGCAGTCGACCCTGGCCACGCCACACCTGTTCAATGGCGTCTTCGGTGCGGAGTCGCGCCGCCCCGTGACCGTGTTCGCGGCGGAGTGGAGTGCTGCGGAGGCGCGGCAGATGGTGGTGGTGCAACACACGCCGGATGTCTGCTGGGTCGGTGCGGGATGGATCCCGGTGCAGGCGGGGCAACCCGAACGCATCGCGGTCGTCTTCGACGGGCGCCCGGTGAGTTTCGAGTGCCGCGTGTTCGGGGTGCCGGGATCGGCGCAGCGCGAGCTGGTGCTTTGGTGCACACTCGTGGGTGGGCAGGTGCTTGAAGAGGCGGACCGTTGGAGCCTCGAGTCGGATCCGGCGCGGGATCGCGAGACCCGGTTCGCCTCCGCGGGGCGCCGCATGGCCGCCGGTCAGTTTCTTCAGAACGTTCGCGAACACCGCGCCGCGACCGCGCACAAGCAGTTTGTCCGCCTTTCGGTTCCGATCGCCGCGGACTGGCGGGAAGGGCTCCGTGAACTGGAGGCCTTTGCGCCTCGATGGCTGCGGTTTCGAACAAGCGTCGTGCAACCATGAACGGATCTCCTCCCCGTCGCCTCGCCATGATTCCGGCGCGCATGGGCAGCCAGCGGCTGAAGCAGAAAAACCTGCGTGAGCTCGCGGGCGTGCCCCTCATTGTGCGCGCCATCCGGAAGTGCGTCACCGCAGGGGTCTTCGATGAAGTCTGGGTGAACTCGGAACATCCGGCATTCGGCGAGATCGCGGCCCGCGAGGGCGTGCGGTTCCATCAGCGGCCCGAGGCGTTGGGCAACCACCAGGCGACCAGCGAGCAGTTCATTGCCGAGTTCCTGCGTGCCCACCCCTGCGAGACGATCTTTCAGGTGCACAGCATCGCGCCGTTGCTCACCGTGGCGGACGTGCGCGGCTTCGTGGACGCGATGGAGGCCGGAGATTTTGACGTGCTGCTCAGCTACGAGCCGGTCCAGATCGAATGCGCGCTCGAAGGACGGCCCGTGAACTTCACCTTCGGCGAGAAAACCAATTCGCAGGACCTGCGTCCCGTGCAGCGCATCACCTGGAGCATTACCGGATGGCGGCGCACCACCTATCTGGCCGCCACCGATGCGGGGACCTGCGCGACGTATGCCGGGCGCGTGGGGTTTCATGCGGTGAGCCATCTGGCGGCCCACGTCATCAAGACCGAGGAGGACCTTCGGTTCGCCGAGGCAGTGCTGCCGCTGGTCGAGGCGGAAGGCGGTGTCGCGTGAGGGTCGGGGTGGGAGCTTCGTCGTTCGCCCAGGAGGACACCGCGCCGCTGCGGCTGCTCGAGCGCGCCGGGCTGATGCTGGTGCCCAATCCGTACAAACGCCGCATGAACGAAGCGGAAATCATCGCCTACCTTCGCGATGAACGCCTCGACGGACTCCTGGCCGGACTGGAACCCCTGAACCGGACGGTCCTGGAAAGCGCACGCGGCCGATTGAAGGCGCTGGCGCGCATCGGCATTGGCATGGCGAACGTCGACCAGGAAGCCGCGCGCGAATATGGGATTCGCGTCTCGAGCACGCCCGACGGTCCCACCGAAGCGGTGACCGAGGCGACACTCGCCGCCTTGCTCTGCCTGTTGCGTGACCTCGAGCCGATGAACCGCGCCATGCACGCGGGGGAATGGCCGAAAGGCATCAGTCGCAGCCTCGGCGAAACACGCGTGCTGGTGGTTGGCTACGGACGCATCGGGCGCCGGGTGGCGAAGACCCTGGCGGGGCTGGGCGCGTCGGTGCGGATCTGCGATCCCTTTCTGCCCGACGGCGCGGACACCGGCGGGTTCGAGCGCGTCACGCTCGAGGCCGGCCTTGCCGAAGCCGATGCGGTCAGCCTCCACGCCAGCGGCGAGTCCGTGATTCTGGGCACCGCCGAGTTCGCGCGTCTGAAGAAGGGCGCGATCCTTCTGAATCCTTCGCGAGGCACGCTCGTGGACGAGGCGGCACTGGTGGCGGCCCTCGGTGATGCTGGGGTACCGGGCCGACCTGGTGGAGGCGGCGGGGATCGATCTGAG
>CAZYJB010000412.1:0-4689 GCA_964647675.1 uncultured Verrucomicrobiota bacterium
CGTCTGTTTCGCCGTACACGGTGCCTCCCTTGATGCCGCCGCCGGCGAGCCAAAGGGAATAGCAGCGCGGATGATGGTCGCGACCGAAGCTCTCGCGGCGTAGTTCGCCCTGGCAGTAGCTGGTGCGCCCGAACTCGCCGCCCCACACGACCAGGGTATCCTCCAACAGACCGCGCTGCTCGAGATCCAGAACCAGGGCCGCGCTGGCCCGGTCGGTGAGGCCGGCCTGCGCACGGATGCCGTCCGGCAAGCCGCCGTGGTGATCCCAGTCGCGGTGGATCAGCTTCACGAAGCGCACCCCGCGTTCGACGAGACGCCGCGCGAGCAGGCAGTTGTTGGCGAACGAGGCTTCGCCCGGTTTGGCACCGTACTGTTCGAGCGTTTCCTTCGACTCGTTCCGCAGGTCCATCAGTTCCGGCACGCTGGTCTGCATGCGGAAGGCCATCTCGTACGCCTGAATGCGTGTCTCGATTTCCGGATCGCCGACCGCCGCGAGCTGGTCACGGTTCAGCGTGTTGAGATCGTCGAGCATGGCGCGCCGAGACGCCGCATTCACGCCCGGCGGGTTGGAGAAGAAGAGCACGGGATCACCGGCCCCGCGGAACTGAACGCCTTGATGGCGGCTGGGCAGGAAACCTGAACCCCAGTACCGCGTCTGCAATGACTGACCGCCGCGTCCGGACAACAGCACGATGAACGCCGGCAGTGACTCCGTCTCGCTGCCCAGGCCGTAACTCGCCCAGGCGCCGAGTGTCGGCCGGCCGGGTTGCTGATGGCCGGTGAACAAATACGTCACCGCCGGATCGTGGTTGATCGGGTCGGTATGCACCGCGCGCAACAGGCAGATGCGATCGGCAATGCGACCGAGATGCGGCAGCACCGAGGACAATTCCATGCCGCACTGCCCCTTCGGCGCGAAGTCGAACGGGCTGCCCACGCAGAACAGGTTCTTCTGTCCACTCGTCATGCCGGTGATGCGTTGTCCCATGCGCACCGATTCCGGCAGATCGACCCCGGTCATCTCCTTCAGCTTCGGCTTGGGATCGAAGAGGTCCAGGTGCGAGGGCGCCCCCGACTGGAAGAGGTAGATCACGCGCTTGGCCCGCGCCGGATGGTGCAGGGTGCGGATCTGACCATCCGTGGAAGTCGACGCGCCGGCGTCGCGCTGGAGCAGCGAGGCGAGCGCCATGGAACCCAGTCCCAGGCCGGAGCGGCGGAAGAACGCGCGCCGCGTCGATCGCGCGGCGAACACGGACTCGGAAGAATACGGAAGGCCATTCATGACAGGATGCGCTCGGGAAGGTCGGGTCGGATCGTTTATCGTCTTGTCTTGTGCGGTCGGAACTCAGCCCTTGGTCACGGCCTCGTCGAGGTTCAACAGCGTGTTCGCGACCATGGTCCAGGCCGCCAGTTCGGCGATGTCCACGTCCACCGGCGGACGCGACGCGCCCACGTGGATGAGCTGATTGGCGGACTCGCGATCGGCGGCGAACCGCTTCATCTCGCGCTCGCAGGCCGCGGTGAGCACCGAAAGCTCCTTCGCAGTCGGGCGCCGTGCCAGGACGGTGCGGAAGGCGAATTCCAGGCGATCGGAGGCCTTGGCACCGCCCTTGGTGAGAATACGGTGAGCCAGCGCCCGCGCCGCCTCGACGTAGACCGGATCGTTCATGAGCGCCAACGCCTGCAAGGGCGTGTTCGTGCGTGGGCGTCGAACGGTGCACACCTCCCGCGAAGGCGCGTCGAAAACGGTGAACGATGCGTAGGGGATCGAGCGGCGCCAATAGGTGTAGAGACCGCGGCGGTAATTGTTGGCGCCTTCGCTCTGCGTATAGTCGCCGGTTCCTTCGAACGAGACCTGCCCCCACAAACCGGGCGGCTGGAATGGGAAGACGCTTGGCCCGCCCACCTTCGGATTGAGCAGGCCGCTGGCGCCCATGGCCAGATCGCGAATGTTCTCCGCCTCGAGGCGGAAGCGCGGTCCGCGCGTCAACCAGCGGTTCTCGGGATCACGCTCCAGACGTTCGCGGTTGACGGCCGAATCCTGGCGGTAAGTCGCTGACAGCACGATGTGCCGATGCAGCGCTTTCACATCCCAGCCACTGCGCACGAATTCGGTGGCCAGCCAGTCGAGCAGTTCCGGATGACTGGGCCACTCGCCCTGCGCACCGAACTCCTCCGACGTCTTCACCAGCCCGGTGCCGAAGAGGCGCTGCCAGTAATGATTCACCACCACCCGCGAGGTCAGCGGGTTCGCCGGGTCGACCAGCCATTTCGCGAGTCCGAGTCGATTGCGCGGCAGGTCCGACTTCCACGGGAACAGCGCCTCCGGAACACCGGGGTCCACCTTGTCGCCCAGGGTGGCGTATTGGCCACGCACGCGGATCTGCGTTTCACGCATTGGCGAGGCCTGTTGCATCACCATGGCGGTCGGCCACGACTGCCGCTCGCCATCGCGCTCCTGGCGCTTCGCATTCAAGACGGACTCGGCACTGGCGACCTCGGTAACGTGCTTCTTCCGGTAATGCACGCGCAGCTCGCGGCGAATGGCTTCGGTCCGCTGGTCCGGTGCAGCCGCCAGGGCGGCGCGAATGGCGTCTGGTGCCTCGACGTACTCGCCCAGACCCGTACCCGAAGTCGCCAGGATGCGGAACTGTTTCAATCTCGCGTCACCCTGGCGTCCGTCGAATGTGAGTCGAAGTCGCAGGCGCGTTCCGCCGGCAAAGCCGAACGGGTCACGCACCGCAAACGACGCGGCGAGCGCGATGGCGTTGGTCGGGTTCGGCGCCCAACTGGTTTCCGCATTGCCGTCGATGGCCAGACGCGACGGCGCATTCCCTTCGGGTCCGTTGGAGGCGGCCCGTACGAAGATCAGCGGCGCCTCGGTCACAGGCTTCTCCGCGACCTGCGCCTCGAGGGAAGTCCCGCCATCGGCGTGCGCCACCTTGATCAGCAGGCGATTCTCGCCCGCGCGGAGGCCGACCGGAAGGCGATCGGGTGCCTCCACCGCATCCCGTGCCTCCGAACGGCTGTGCACCAGGCGACCGTTGAGCCAGACCCGGTAGGCGGAACGGCTGCGGACCTGCAATTCCGCGAGGCACATCTCTGCCGCGGTCACTGTGCGCGTGACGTAACTTGCGCCGAGGCCGCCCGTCAGCGTCAGCGGGGCCCGGTCCGCCGCACCCGAGGCCGCGGCGCGCCAGGTCAACGATCCATCGCCAAAAGTCGCCGCAGGATCGGCATTCTTCTCAGGTCCGAACTCCTTCTCGAACGCCTCCTTCACCGACGCCGCCGCGAACGGTCCGACCGTCGACCAGGCGCCGGACTTGGGCGCGCCACCGGGCCAGCGGTCGGCCTCGGAGCCGATCGCTGCGACGTCGCCGTCGAGTTGGGCGAGTCGGAATGCGCCCGAAGCGCCCATGCCGGGTCCGCCGTCCGATACGATCGGCTCGACACGAAATCCGGTCACGCCCCGCGCGTGGGTCACGAACTCCAGTTCATAGACGGAATTCGAACCGCGGGCCGGCTCGAGGGCGATGCGCCCGCCTTCTCCGACCTCGAGCGCCGCCAGGCTGGCCCGCGCCGATTTCGGCTCCAGAACGGTCCAGCCTTCGACCGCGTCGCGCCGCAGTCGCGCCGCCCATTCCGCCTGGGCGTCGTCCCAGGCACTGCGCGGCGAGTCGGTTAGCAGCGCGAACGCCGTTTCCAGGGCGGTCACCTCCAGGTCGAGCCGCGCAGCGCGCGCCTTTTGCTCCGGGGTTTCGAGCGTTATGCGCGGGACCGGGTTCAGTTCCTCGCGGTCGAGGCCGTGCTCCGGCGTGTCGTAGAAGAAGGCGAAGAAGCGGTAGAAATCGCGCGTGCTGATCGGGTCGTACTTGTGATCGTGGCACTCCGCGCAGGCCATCGACGTCCCCAGCCAGACGCGGGCGGTGGTATCCACGCGGCCGACGGCGTATTTCACGAGATACTCCTCCGGGAGCGCGCCGCCCTCGGAGGTCGTCATCTCGTTGCGATGAAACCCCGTGGCGATGAGCTGGTCGCGGGTTGGGTGGGGAAGCAGGTCGCCAGCGAGCTGCTCCACGGTGAAGGCGTCGAAGGGCTGGTTGCGGTTGAAGGCCTGAATCACCCAATCGCGCCAGCGCCAGAGGTCGCGGTGGCGATCATGGTGATAGCCCTGGGTCTCCCCGTAGCGTGCGAGGTCGAGCCATTGCTGCGCCATGCGTTCGCCGTAGTGCGGCGACGCCAGCAGGCGATCGACGACCTTCTCCTGGGCGCCCGCGCTCGGATCGGCGAGGTACCCGTCGAGTTCCTCGACGGTGGGCGGAAGGCCGGTCAAGTCGAGCGACACTCGCCGCAGCCATTTCTCACGCGGCGCCTCCGGCGAGGGTTCGAGGCCTTCGCGCTCGAGCTTGGCCAGGACGAAGCGGTCGAGATCCGACCGCACCCAGTTGGTGTTGCGGACCGCGGGCGGCTCGGTGGGCGCGGGAGCCAGATAGGCCCAGTGCCCTTCGTAGGCCGCGCCGTCCGCGATCCAACGCTTCAGCACGGCGATCTTCGCCGGCGTGAGCGGTTTCTTCAGCTCGGCCGGAGGCATCAACTCGTCGGCGGCGGTGGCATTGATGCGATGCCAGGCCTCCGAGTCCTCGGGTTGGCCGGGGACGATGGCGGTCTTGCCCGACTTCAGCGCGCGCC
>CAZYJB010000413.1:0-4688 GCA_964647675.1 uncultured Verrucomicrobiota bacterium
CACCCGACCGGGGTGGCTGAAACGGCGGAGCGAACCGGAGGTTGCGGCTTGGCCAGCGCGTGGCCCCGGACCATGCTCGGCCCATGGCGTCGCACATCCGGTTGGAGATCTGCATCGACTCGGTGGAATCGGCCGTCGCGGCGCAGGCCGGCGGGGCGAATCGCGTCGAATTGTGCAGTGCCCTCTTCGAGGGCGGTCTGACGCCCAGCGCGGGACTTCTCGAAACGGTTCGAGAGCAGATTCAAATTCATGTGGCGGCCATGATTCGACCCCGGGGCGGTGACTTCTGCTACGACGCCGCCGAGGTGAGGATCATGGAACGCGACATCCGGCTCGCGAAATCCCTCGGCGCGGATGTCATCGTCCTCGGTCTGTTGAATCCGGATGGCACGGTGGACCGGGAGAATTCGAAGCGGCTCATGGATCTCGCCCGCCCGTTGCCGGTGACCTTTCATCGCGCGTTCGACATGGCGCGTGAGCCCTACGAGGCGCTCGATGTGGTGCTCGAGCTCGGTGCGGAACGCCTGCTCACCTCCGGCCAGGAGAAATCCGCCGTGGAAGGCATGGATCTCATCGCCGAACTGGTGAAGCGATCCGGGGATCGGTTGATCGTGATGCCCGGGGGGGGCGTCACGGAGCGTAACCTGAAGAAGATCCTGTCCCACACCGGGGCGCGCGAGATCCACGGCTCGGCGAGCGCCAGCAAGGAGAGCCGGATGAGCCACCGCAACTCGCGGGTGTTCATGGGCGGCCAGATGGGGCCGCCTGAGTACGCCACCAAGGTCGCCAGCCTCGAGCGCGTGCGCGCCTTCCGTTCGTTGGCGGGTTGAATGGCGGTGCGCCTGCGTGGCGGTCGGATCACGGAGTGATCAGGTATCGATGGGCAGCGTTCCTCCGGTCGGATCGGCGAATTCGAGCGTCCCTGCTCCGCTGGAGACGAGACCGATGTGCAACGGTACCCCTCCGCGGAATACAGGGTAAGTCGACGAAGGTTGTAGGTCCCCGACCACATAGGTCACCACCTCCAATCCGGTTGTGCCGTAAGAGATGGAGGACGAGTTAGGAATCCCGTCGACACCGACATACACCGAATCATCCGACCCCGAGGCGCCCCAACCGCGGATCCAGAAGTTGTAGGTGCCGGCCGTCGTGAATTGGATGGAGAAAGTCAGGGCCGGGCTGGTGGTGCCGAGGCTGCTGCTGACGGTGATTCCCGCGTTGGGGAGGCAGCGCATGGCGCCGGACCCTACGAAACCCGAAGGGGCCGCGGTCAGGAGTTGCCAGGATCGACCGGAAACGGTGGTGACGGATTTGGGGGTGCATGAGGTCGTGGGAAGAACGCGATCGAAGGACGGGGAAAGGTCCCATCCCGTTCGCCGGTCCGGGAAATGGCCGTTGAACGCGCCGACAGGCGCCCGCTACGATGCTCGGCACATGGCCGCCCCGACATCTTCCACGAGCGTCCCGCGGTTCCGTCCGTTCATTCCCGCCGCCACCGTCCTGGCCGAATTCACTCCACGTGCGGTTATTGTGGGAACTCTGCTGGGCATGGTCTTCGGCGCCTCGTCGCTCTACCTCGTGCTGAAAGTCGGGCTGACCGTTAGCGCCTCGATTCCGGTGGCGGTCATTTCCATCACCCTGTTTCGGCTGGCCTCGGGAATATTCGGGTCCAGGAATGCCACGGTGCTCGAGAACAACATCGTGCAGACGGCGGGTTCGGCCGGGGAATCGATCGCCTTCGGGGTGGGGGTGACCATGCCCGCCATCATGATCCTCGGATTCGACCTCGAAACGACTCGGGTCATGCTGGTCGCCATCCTCGGCGGTCTGCTGGGCATCCTGATGATGATTCCGCTGCGGCGTGCACTGATCGTCCAGCAGCATGGAATTCTCAAGTACCCCGAGGGGACGGCCTGCGGCGAGGTGTTGAAGGCGGGTGCAGATGACGTGTCGCAGGCGGCTGCGGCGGGCGGTGCATCGCAGGAGGAGGCGCGGAAGGTGAGCTCCATGCTCGCGTCCGGTGCCCGCGTCATCTTCACCGGGTTTGGAATCGGCCTTCTCTACAACACGCTCATGAAGGCGTTCCGGGGCTGGCGCGACTCGCCTGAGAAGTCGTTTGGTCCGCCTTTCAACGGGGCCTCGGTGGGCATCGAGATCACGCCCGAGTTGCTGGGCGTCGGGTACATCATCGGGCCGCGCATCGCCGCGATCATGTTCTCCGGAGGCGTGCTCGCTTACCTCGTGCTGATACCGGCCATCAAGTTTTTCGGTGAGGGCTTGGTGCAGCCCTTGGCTCCGGGGGGCCGACTCATTTCCGAGATGGGGCCCGGCGAAATCCGCAACGCGTATATCCTCTACATTGGCGCGGGCGCGGTGGCGGCGGGCGGCATCATCAGCGTGCTGCGTTCCCTGCCCCTGATTTGGCAGGGCATTCGCGGCGGCCTGCGCGACTATTCGGCCCGGCGCAGTCCGGCGACGTCAGGAAGCGGTCAAGTGCCGCGCACGGAGCGGGATCTTTCGATGAAGTTCGTCGTCGGCGGCATCGTTGCACTGCTGGTGATGATCATGCTCGCGCGGCCGCTGCACATGAACCTGCTGGGGGCGCTGCTGATCGTCGTCTTCGGATTCCTCTTCGTCACCGTGTCGTCGCGGTTGACGGGTGAGATCGGATCGTCGTCCAACCCGATTTCGGGCATGACGGTCGCCACCCTGCTGCTCACCTGCCTGATCTTTCTGCTCCTGGGATGGACAGGGCCGACCTATTTCGTCACCGCGCTCTCGATCGGCGGCATCGTCTGCATTGCGTCGTCGAACGGCGGCACCACGTCGCAGGACCTCAAATCCGGCTTTCTGGTGGGCGCCACCCCGCGACTGCAACAGATCGCGATCCTCATCGGCGCCCTGGCCTCGGCCTTGGTTCTGGGGCCGATTCTGCTGACGTTGAACGAGGCGGGAACGGTCTACGTACCGGCCGCGCAGGTGGCTTCCGGGCTGTCCACCGATCCCGCGTCTCTCGCCGAGCGGGATCGGTTGCATGGACCGCAGGCGCGCGACGATGCGAACGAGTACCGTGTGTGGCATAAGACGGACACCACGGGCGGTCCTCCCGGCAAATATTTGGTCGATGAGGCGGGGAAGGTGGTTTGGCTTGTCGATCCGGGCATCAATGGCAGTCACCGGACGCGGCCCGATGGCACCGAGGCGCAGAAGTTCGAGGCTCCCAAGGCGACGCTGATGAGTTACATCATCAAGGGCATTCTCAACCGCGAACTGCCGTGGCACCTGGTGCTGATCGGCGTGATGATCGCGGTGGTGCTGGAGTTGGCGGGAATACCGTCACTGGCCTTCGCCGTGGGTGTTTATCTGCCCATCTCCGCGTCTGCGCCGATTTTTGTGGGGGGCGCGATCCGCTGGCTGGCCGACCGGCATCTGCGGGAGAAGCATCAGGTCCGGGACCTGACCGAGGACGAGTTGGCGGCGGAAGGGGACCGAAGCCCCGGAGTGTTGCTGGCGTCTGGATACATCGCTGGTGGCGCCATTGCCGGCATCCTGATCGCTTTCCTCGAGGGAATCCTGTCCGGACTCTCGGCGCGCCTGGATCTCTGGTCCACCCGATACAATCCGTTCTTCAGCCTGGAGCCGTTCGAGGAGGGCCGGTGGTTGTACGCGCTGGGCGAGCGGTTGCAGCAGTGGCATCTGTTCTCACCGCATCTGCCGGACGTGCTGTCCCTGCTTCCGTTCGTGTGCCTGGTGATGCTCCTCTGGCGGGTCGCGACGGAGCGTTCAATGGCCCCGCCGGCGCAGCGGTAAGCGAGCCGCGCGACGACGGATGCTCAGCCGATGATCCGGCGGTGCATCTGGAAGGCGCTGTGCAGCGAGCGTCCGAGCGTGTTTTGCAGCGCCTGGAGATCGCGGTAGCGCGCGGCGCGTTCCGAATCGGGCTCGGCAATCTCGGCGCGATTGACTGTGACGAACGTGTCGGTGATGGACTCGATGCCCACGCGGTCGCCTTTCTGCACCCGCCAGCACCAGAGCGCCTGCAGCGCCGCGCCGAAGGCGGCCCCTTCCGACACCGACAATGTGACGACCTGGGTATCGAAGACATCCGCCATGATCTGCCGCCACAGGCGAGATTTCGCCCCGCCGCCGGTGGCGCGCACCTGTTTGGGTCGCACGCCGAGTTCGGCGAGGCGCAGCAGGCCGTAGTTCATGCCGAGAGTGACTCCTTCCATGGCGGCGCGCGCGAAGTGTGCGGCGGTGAACGTGGAGGGTCGGACGCCGAGGAACACGCCCGTGCCGAGGGGCACGTTCGGTGTTCGTTCGCCTTCGAGGTAGGGAAGGAGGACCAGCCCGTCGCAGCCGGCCGGGGCCTTGGCGGCGGTCTTCTCGAAGGCGGCGTGATCGAGGCCGAAGTCCTGGCGCACCATTTCGGTGGCCACCGTGACATTCATCGTGCAGAGCAGCGGCAGCCAGCGGTTGGTGGAATCGCAGAACGCAGCGATCTCGCCCGCTGGATCGACGACCGGCTTGTCGGCGCAGGCGTAAATCGTGCCGCTCGTGCCGAAGCTGGCGGTCACCACGCCGGGGCGCGTGTTGCCGGTGCCGATGGCGCCCATCATGTTGTCGCCGCCTCCGGCGCTGACCAGGGTGCCCGGGTTGAGTCCGAGCTGTTTCGCGGCGGCGGCGGT
>CAZYJB010000414.1:0-4686 GCA_964647675.1 uncultured Verrucomicrobiota bacterium
CCGTGACCATTGCCTCGCGTCGCCCGGAGGCGGCCCGAGAGATCGCCTCGCGACACGGGATTCCCAAGGTCCACGCGAACGCCACCGCGCTGCTCGACGATCCTTCCATCGAGGTCCTCGACATCGCGGTGCCTCCGGCGGCGCAGGTGCCCTTCATCCTCGAGGCCTGCCAGCGCCGCACGGTGCGCGGCATCCTTGCGCAGAAGCCCCTCGGCGTGAGTTACACCGAGGCGCTTCAGGCGGTCGCCGCCTGTGAGTCCGCGGGCATCGTGCTCGCGGTGAACCAGAACATGCGCTACGACCCGTCGGTCGCCGCCGCCCAGTCCCTGCTTCGCGCCGGCCAACTCGGCACCCCGGTCCTGGCCACCATCGACATGCGCGGCATCCCGCATTGGATGCCGTGGCAGCGCGATCTCGGCTGGGTGACGCTGCGCATCATGTCCATCCATCACCTGGACTGCTTCCGGCACTGGTTTGGCGATCCCGACCGGATCTACTGCAGCGTGCGCACCGATCCGCGCACCGCCTTCCCGCACACCGACGGCATCGCGTCGTACATCCTCGAGTACGACTCCGGACTGCGTTGTGTCGGACTCGACGACACCTGGACCGGCCCGGCCCGCGAAGGGTGTCCGTCGGATCTGCGCACCACCTGGCGCATCGAAGGCACGGACGGTCTCGCCATTGGCGACCTGGGCTGGTGCCGCGATCCGTTTACCACGCCCAGCACCCTGCGCTGGGCACGCAAGGGGGACGCTTCGTTCCGCGAACCCACCTGGACCGAGGCATGGTTCCCCGACGCCTTCCGCGGCACGATGGGTGAATTGCTCGTGGCCCTCGAGACCGGGACGCCGCCACCGCTCAACGGACGGGACAATCTGAGGACCATGGCGCTCGTCGAGGCCGCCTATCGAAGTGCTGCCACCCATCGCGCTGTGTCGCTGGCCGAGATCGATCCTGCTCTGGCCCCGACCCGCCCGGCGTCCGGCTGAACCCCGCGCTCCGCATCAACGCGGCGGCTTCACCCGCGCGGGCCAGCGTTCCCAATCGATCCCTGCATCGCGTCGCAACGCGGCCGGGAGGCGAGCGGGAATCTGCTCCTCCAAGGCACGGCGTAACGCACTGCCCGAGACCGCCGCCACTTCCAGGGTCAGATAGAATTGCCCCGCGTCATGCGCCTCGCGCAGCGACGCGGGCAGATGCGCCACGCCGTCGCGATGGACGGTGCGCGCCCACTCGGCCCACGGCACACCGATGAGCCACGGTTCTTGCAGTCCGACGATCACGCGCCCCGCATTCCACTCCAGCCACGCGTTGGCCAGCGCGTTCACCGGCCCGGCTTCGAGCGCGGGCAGCGGACCGAGCACGGTCATCACCACCCGCACCATCCCTCCCGCCGCCACACCGAACCACGGCCGGCGGACCCCGCGTTCCCTCGTGCGACCCAGCGCACGGGCCGCGCAGTTCCAAACCGGCTCCGTTCCGGTCCATGCTCAGGAACCCACGCGCCGCAACCGGAAGAACGCGGACGCTCCAGCCAGCGGAACGCGTTCGTCTCGCATGCGGTTGCTTCCTGGTACGACGTCTCCCACCGGCTCCCAGGCGGTCGTCTCACTCAAAGCCACGGCGCGCTCCAGCTGATAGGTGATGCCCTCCAGCGCCGCGTACCGAATCGATATTTGGCCTGACTCGTGGCGGATGTCGGCGATCGTGATCCCTGCCTGGAACGCCACCCGTAGCGGCTCCGAGGGGCTGTGCCAGGGACCCGCACCCGGCCCGCTGGTGGATCGATACACGACGCGCACGCTCAGGATATACATGCCCGGCGCCGTTGCCGTGAACACGCGCCCCAGGATGTGACCGTAGGGATCGTCGCCCGCCTCGCCCGCCGTCTCACTCAGAATGAATTCTACCGCGGCGTCTTGCGCACCCGGCGCCCTTTCCCAGGTGAGGGCATCGCCTTCTTCGCCGTCACTCGCCTCCCAGAATCCGAAGCGTCCCGTCGCCGGACCCTCCAACGATTCCACCAGTGCCGCGAGATGGGCACCCAGAACCGCGTGACCGAAGGCCGGACCGCCGAAATCGGAGGTCGCCGCCAACGCCGTGAAACTGATCAGGCCGGAGTAACGGCCCGCACGCGGCCCTGTGGTGGTGGGGGTCATCGGGACGACGTAGCCCGATTCGGCGGCATACCGATCACCGTTGATGAACGACAGCGCGCCGCCCGCGGCACTGCCAAGCGCCCCGGCATTCACGTGGTCGTGGGCGTGCAGGATTCCGGGCAAAGCCGCCCAGACCAGAAATGCCAAGCTGGCCGCGCGCCCACGCGCCAGGAGCGGCCCGCGACTCGTTGAGATTCTCATGACAGGCCGATCTCCATCGTCGATCAAGTGCGTCCTCGCATCGGCAAGGGCAGGATCCCTGCGATCGCCGCGGAATCCCGCCCCCTTGTCGTGTCTGTTCCGCTCAGCGACGGCGCGCGCAGCGCCCGGCGACGAGGGCCAGCGTCCCCAACCCGAGCAGCGACACCACGGCCGGTTCCGGGATGGCCGAGAACCGGATGGTGAGCACCTCGGACGGCGTGTGGATCGGTCCGCCTCCGGTTCCGTTGGCGGACAGATCGAACAGCTTGAAGCCGACCTCGTATTCACCAGGCTCGGTGGCGGTAAAGCGGCGACCGTGCAGATGGCCGAACGGATCGCCACCCGGCGTTCCGGCGCCGCTCGCCGAATCGCTCAAGGCCAGCAAGCCGGAGGGCACCGCGACGTCATAGCCCACCGAGTACGACAGCGTCGGCGTGGTGGACTCCGCTTCCCAGATGCCGAAGCTGCCGCCCGTGGGACCGTCCACCGACACCACGCCCAGCATCAGAAAGCTCCCGGGCGCCGAGGCATCGGGCACGGGTCCGCCATTGTCCGTCGTGGTGGGCAAGGCCGTGGGGGTGATGCCTCCCTCGTAGAAGCCCGCGAACCTGCCCGTCTCCGCATAGGTCAGCGACTTCACGTAGCCCGAACTTGCCGCGAACGCATCACCGTTGGCGAACTTGAGGCGGTCGCCCTGATTCTGCCCGACCGCTCCTGCATTGAGGTGGCCGTGCTGCCCAAAGGCCGTGGGGGCGGCCACGACACCGGCCGCCGCGATCAGCGGCAGCGCCCATCCCGCGCCGGAGCGGGAGGGGATCCCTTTTCGTCTACTCATGGGTTTTCCTATCCTATTCTGGTTCTTCCTTCACGTGGCCGTCGGGTCGCACGAAGCGCGATCCGACCTGGCCCAACCGGCTTCTGACCCGAGCCCAACCCAGACCCTCCACGTGCGCGTCGGCCATCAGGTAATTCGCCGCGCGCCGGTGGCGCTCCACGGCCACCTGAGCGGCAAAGGCGTTGGTCGAATAACCGCCACTCGAGCGGTCCGCGAAGTGGAAATGGTCCGATCCCTCGAAGTCTTCCTCGGTTTCCCCCAGATGCAGGGTCTCGGAAACCGACGGGATGGCGGTGAGGCGCGAATAATCGAGCGTCCGCTCACCAAAGGGTTGGGGGGTCAGGAAATCGTTGATGGCAAAACTCGTGATTCGCGTGCGCTGCCGGTCCACCGGGCACCGGTAAACATTGGTCACGCCGTAGGGCGCCAGCCGCCCGATCCACGAACTGCCCTGGTGCGAGGAGCGCGGCAGGGCGTCCTGGTACTCGTCGGCATAGAGGGCGCAGCCAATGCCGATCTGGCGCAATTGGCTGACGCATTGGATCGCGCGCGCGCGCGCCTTGGCCTGCCCGAGCGCAGGCAGGAGCATGCTCGCCAGCACCGCCACGATGGCGATGACGACCAACAACTCGATGAGGGTGAATGCGCGCCGTCCGACGACTTTCATACCGTCCTTCGCGGCCGGCGACCCGACTGGGGCTCCGGCGCCGGGCAGCACGCCCGGTCATGGAATCCGACGGAGGACTGGCGAATCTCTCGCCACGCCACGACACCCGCCGAGCGATGGTTGGGGAACAACCGGGCGAAGCGGACAACCCGTCCGCCCGCCTCAAGCGGGACGGGGAGGAGGCAGGGAGGGACGCTCGGAGCGCGCGCTCCAGAGCGGAGGGAACGGGTAGGCCGGAGGAATGCGCGTGCTGGCTTCCAGGTGCGGCACCGCCTCGAGTCGCACGAACTGTTCAAGCTTGGACGCACCGCGGGCATCGGCTGGCGTTGCGTCGTCCGTGCGCTGGGCGCTGCGGCCTTCACGGACGAACTGGCAGACGCGGCAGGGATGCTCGCCGTCGAGGGTCTTGGAAACCGCGGTCGTCACCGACTCGGTCTGCAGGTGGCCGAGGAACATGCCCACCCAGGCCGCCGTCTGGAGTGCAGCCCAATGCAGCCCGAGCGTCACGCTCAGCAGAAGCACGGCACTGCACTGGATCCAACGACGCATCAACGCACGCTGGGTAGTCGAATCATCGGCGCGAGTCAATGACAGGTCCGTCCCCTCATAACGCCAGCGCCACGGCACCGCCCGCCGCCGCCACCGCCCACAACAGGGCCACTGCGCCCGCGCGACTCCACCCCGCCCGCACCAGGCGGTGCGACAAGTGGTTGGTGTCCCCCACCCAGGGCGGCCGTCCGAGCCGCCAGCGGATCCAGACCACGCTGGCCTGGTCGGCCAGCGGCACGATCAGCACCAGCAACGGACTCAGTACCGCCATC
>CAZYJB010000415.1:0-4672 GCA_964647675.1 uncultured Verrucomicrobiota bacterium
GCGCTGCACCCGCCAAAATCACCGGGAATCTCGTCCAGTTGCGAAAGTCGGGCTAAGTCCGAAGATGGTCGGCGCGTGCGGGGCGCCGAATCGCGAGACGGAACTCGCGATCCACCAAACATGCGAGCGCGTTCCCGTCCGTTCATCCCGTCCGTTCACTTCGCGTTGTTCCGCAGGAGCACGAGGAAGATCACCATCGCAGCGAAGAGATCCCCGCCAAGAATCAACAGGCGCAGACGCAGGTCCAACGGTATCACCAGAAAGGTCACAAGACCGCCGATCGCGACCAGGACGGGAACCACGACGACACTGGTTTTCATGGATGTTATCGACGCGCACCACCCGCCATCACACCCGCGGGGTGGCCTCGCACCCCGTCATCGTGCGGCGAGTCAAGGCGCGCTCACCAGCACGGATTCCTGCGCCGGCTCCACCGGCACCTTCACGCTCCGCCCACCCGGCCAGGTGACTTCGAGCAGCGCCGATGCTTGGGCTCCCGCCACACCAGGGGCCCGCGACAGCACCACGCGCACGCTGTTTTGCGAAAGTCCACCCGAACCCGATTGAACCTCGCGCACGGGTCCGCTCCAGGCGCCCTGATGCAACCGGAGTCGCGCGCCGATCCCCTCGGGATTCGTGGGCGGACCCTTCAACGTCACGCGGAGTCCGGGCCGGGCGCGGGCATTGCGAAACAAGCGCGTCGCAGCGCCATTTTGACTGACCACGAGGTCCGGCCGGCCGTCCTGGTCGAAATCGGCGACCGCGGCACTGCGCGACTCACCGAACACGGCGATGCCGGCACCGGCGGGCGACACGGGTTCAAAGCGACCCTTTCCGTCGTTGACGACCAGCCTCCCCAAACCGGCGTCCTGACGCAGGGAGAACGGTTGCACCGCGAAGAAATTCTGCGCGAGAAACACGTCCTCGTCGCCGTCACCCTCGAAGTCCGCAACCGCCGCGCCCATTGCCGGCGTCTCCTGCACCGCGTCGGGCAGCGGCACCCGTTCCCACACGTCCGCGCGGTTCAGGAGGACGCAGGACTCCATCGTGACAGCGTCGTCGACGACCCGGGCGCGCGGCCGGAAATCCCCCAGCAACTCCAGCACGCCCACCTGCGCATACTCGGCGTGCGTCGCGAATCGCGCGACCAACGCCGGCACCGCCTGCTGAAAGGTGACCAGGTCGCGGTCCGGCGCCTCCCGTGCAAGCTCGGCATCGAAGGCGGCTTCGACCATCTCGACCGTGCCACTCTCGTCCAGGTCGCCATAGTGTATCCGCACCGGGCGCTGCAAGGTCGGGCGCGACGCGGTATTCAGTCCCCAGTTCCCAAGCACCAGATCAGGGCGTCCGTCGCCATCGATATCTCCGGACGCCAGTGCGCTCCACCGCCCCGTCCAGCGCGACAGGCGCAGCACCGCTTCGCCCGACCGCACCTCGGGATTCAGCCAGGTCCAAACGGCTCCGCGGCGTTGCAGGATCCGCACCGGACCCCATTCGCAGGCCAGGACCAGTTCCGGGGCTCCGTCCAAGTCCAGATCCGTCCAGACCGCCGCGGAGACCAGGCCCACGCCTTCCAACAGCCCGCGGGTCGCGGGATCCGGCACGAACCGCCCGCCGTCGTTGCGCAGGAGCACCGACGACGCGGGAGCTGGGTATCGACCCGGAAGCACGCGTCCCGCAATGAAGGCATCGAGATCACCGTCGCCATCCGCATCCGCGATCGCGATGACGCCCACCGCCGCGGGAAGGTCCGGCAGAATCTCGCGGCCGGTGCCTGTGTCCGCGCGCCATTCCCGAACCGCCACACCGTTGGTGCGTCCGTCTTCATAATTGGAAGAGCCCAGCCAGAGGCGCTCCGGCGCTCCCGGTGCGGAGACGACCGCCGTCACGTCCCGATCCAGCGGCACGAGCGGGACGGCGTTCGTGAGGCGCCGAAACTCACCACCGGGGTTTCCCAGAAAGACGGCCATGTTGCCTCCCGCGCCGGTGCCGATCGCGAGATCGTCCCGACCGTCGCGATTCACGTCACACCAGGCCAACGCAGGTCCGGGCTGGCTGAGCCGGACAGGTAGGAGGGGCTGCCGTTGGAAGTCGTCGAAGGGCGTCTCCACGTGCCGATGTGAGAGCCGGTCGGAGACGTCCTCGAACCAGGCCGGGTCCTCGTTCCCTGGCGGATGCCGTTGCGCGCCGCGGGCCCGATGAGCGACCTCGGGATCCGTCGCCACGACGAGTCGTTGATTGGCCCGCACGTCCTCGACCACCTGCCGCGAACCGTCGCGCCAGTCGACGACCAGTGACGCGGCGGTCGCATTCGTCGGCCAGGCGAACACGCGCTGCGGCGCATCGCCGGAGTGATAACGGCCGCCGGCCTGAATCTCCTGGTTCTGGGTGAATCCTGGCGTGACAAGACTCACCCGGGCGCCCACCCCATCCACGTTGGGACGCGCGCCTCTCAGTTCCACCAGCACGCGGGGCGCGGTGGTGTCGTTGCGATAGACACCCACCGCGCGATTCAGATCGTTGGCCACCACGTCGAGATCGCCATCGCCATCGAGATCGCCCAGCGCGAGCCCATGCGACACGCCGGCATCGGCAAACCCCCACGCCGCGCCTGTCTCCGTGAAGCGCAGGCTGCCCTCGTTGCGGAAGGCGAGCTTCGGCCACGGCACCTTGGGGTAGCCCAGCAGCTTCCCGGGAATCTGGTCGCGCCGGTAAGGACCCTGGCGATCGATGCGCGCCGCGGCATCGAGATCCTGGATGTCGAACAAATGTCCGGTGGTGAGCAGGAGATCCTCGAACCCGTCGAGGTCGACATCCAGGAACGCCACGCCCCAGGTCCACCCGGAGCGATCCAGGCCCGCAAACCCGGCGAGCTCCCTGTACGTCCCGTCACCACGGTTCACCTGCAGCGCGTTCTGGCCGTACTGCGGTCGGTCAACGAAGACGCCCGCCGTCGTCAACCAGGGTGACAGCGCCGCGATCTGCCGCAGGCGCCGGCCGCGGTCGAGGTCGAGCATGTCGGACACGAAGAAGTCGTCCCACCCGTCGCGGTTCAGATCGGCGAAATCCACGCTCATCGAGAAGGTCGCGCTGTGACGCAACGCGAGTCGTGGCGCCGCCCGAAACCTTCCGTCACCCAAGTTGATCCAGAGCCGGTCCTCGGAATGGAAATCGTTGCACACGTACAGGTCCGGCAGGCCGTCCTGGTTCACGTCGCGAAAGGCGGCCGCCAGCCCCCAGTCGCGCGGAACCTTCGCCAGCGGGCGACCGTCCTCGTCGACAAAACGCCCCTGAGTCCAGGACTCCGCCCGGAACCGGCCGTCGCCGAGGTTGAGGTAGAGCAGGTCGGGCTCGCCGTGCTCGAGAATGCGGCCCTCCGGCGTGAGTTCCAGCTCCTCCTTGAGCTGGGGCGGAATGGTGCGCTTGCCGTTCACGTTCACCATCGGGATGCCCGTGGTGCGCACGGTCTGCGTGCGGTAGTTGGCGACGTACAGGTCGAGATCACCGTCCCCGTCGATGTCCGCCAGGGTCATCGACATCGCGCCGCCGCGGCGCATGAGACCGGAATCTGCGCGCTCACCGAAGCGTCCGTTCCCATCGTTGAGAAACAGCCGCGTGCCCTCGCCGAGCGCATTCGCAAGCAGATCGACGTCGCCATCGCCATCGACGTCGGCGAACACCACGCCCGTGGTGTAGCTGCCCGCCATGGCGAGGTCCGGGCCCGAATCGAGCGCCTCGAAGCGCCACTGCCCGAGGTTGCGGAAGAGACGGTTGTCGGTCTCGAGCCCGGCCACGAAGACATCCAGACGGCCGTCGCGGTCGATGTCCGCCAACGCCACGCCGCTGCCGTTGAGCCGAATCTGGTTGCTCGCCGCCGCACCGTCGGTCAACCGATTGGTGAATAGTATCCCGGTGGCGACCGAGTCGAGGCGTGTGAAACCAGCCGGGCTGGTCCCGGGGACGACCAATGGACTGCGGGTCGTCGCGGTGGCCCCGGAAGCGGACATCACCAGGACCATGTGCGCCAGCCCGGCCATGGCCCGGAGCGATCCCCAACCGTGCCGTGCCCACGTGATGGATCGACGTGAACTCAAACTCAAGGCGGCGGAATCGGGCCGGAGTTGAGCCGACGCCGCGCGAGGTCAAGGTACTGCGCGGTCTCGCGATCGGACGGATCCAGCGCGGCGGCGCGTTCGAGCAGCGGCACCGATTCCTGAACGCGCCCCTGGTACAGGTGCAGAGCGCCGAGTTTGGCCAGGGCCAGCGCATCGTTCGGATCGAGCCGCGCCGCGGCCGCGAGGTGTTGGCCCGCGCGATCGAGCTGTTGCAGGTCGAGGAGCACGAGGCCGAGGTTGCCGTGCGCGCGCGCGTTTCCCGGGTTGATCTCCACGGCGCGCGAGAACGCGTCGACGGCCTGTGGCATCCGGTTGGCCAACCGGTGCATGAGGCCGAGGAAATACTGCGCCTCGTCCAGCTTCGGATTGAGTCGGGCGGCCTCCTCGAACTTCCGAAACGCCTCGTCATTCCGGCGCTGGGCGAGCAGGACACGGCCGAGATTCACCTGGGCCGCCGCGTCGCCGGGGTTCCGCAACAACCGCAGCTCGTTCACCGAGGTCACGTCGCGCAGCCCGCGTTCGAATGCCGCCTTGCGGAACGCCGCGGCATTCGTCGG
>CAZYJB010000416.1:0-4670 GCA_964647675.1 uncultured Verrucomicrobiota bacterium
GCTCATCGGCTCTGTCCGATGAGTCGCGGCGAAGCCCCGAAAGGGGGCCGCCATAGCGACGGCCTGAAGGGAGCAGACCGAGCCAGATCGGCGTCCAGATCGGACGCCGAGTCGCGAGTCGGAGCTCGCGACCCACCCCGTTCATGCACCCCCGCGGCAGGTGGGGCGAGGCGTGGCCGAGCCGCATGTCTCGGTTTCCAAAGCCCTTCACCACACCCGCGGCGCCACCGGGACGGGGCGCCCCACCTCACGCCCTCAATCCCGGATCCGGAAGAACTTCCGGTTGCCCTGCGGCGTGACGTTGAACGGCGGGGTCGCACCCTCGACAACCGTCCACGGCCCCTGGATTTGTTCCGCGCTCTCGAGCACTGCGCCCGCACCCCATTCCAGCACCGGACTCCGGTTGATCACCCCGATGGTGATGGTCTTGCGGCACTGCACGGTCACCTTGAACGTGCAGGTCTGCGACTCGCCCTCTTCGTCGTCCTCGAGCACGCAGGTCACCGTGGTCTCGCCGAGCGGGAAGAAGGATCCCGGAGGCGGTGTGCATTGCACGGGCACCGGCGTGCACCCGCGATAGGCCAGCACGCGGTAGTCCACCACCGCCCCGTTGGTCGTCGTGCACGCGACCGTCATGTCCGGCGGACATTGCAGCGTCAGCGGACCGTCGGGATTCGGATCCACCACGTTGAATGTCACCACGCAGCGTCCGACGTTGCCCTGCGCATCGGTGACGCTGAGCACAATCTCGTGCGTCCCTACCCCCAGGCGGGTGCCAGGCGCCGGCTCCTGTTGGACGATCACACCGACCGTGGACGAACCGAGGCTGCAGTTGTCCGTCGCCTTCACCTGGCTGCGCAGGTCGGGCACGACGGCGGAACAGCGGATCACGAACAGGTCACCCACATTGCCCGCCTGTACCGTGATTTCCTCGGTTGGACAGGTGAGCTGCGGCGGCGTGGTGTCCCCGAAGAACGGGCAGGCTGGCCACGCGTAGGACTCGTACTCGTTCCAGCCGTAGACAATCACGCCGATGGGCTGGGCACAGGTGACGCGGTGGATGCCGGCGCCGATCTGCGCGGTGGCATGCGAATAGCCCGTGCCTGCAATGGGCGCGAACGGTCCGGCAAAGGCCGCACCGTCGATCTGCACCGTGCCGGTGGATGCCGTCGGCACGATCAGGTTGAGGTGATGAGTGAGGAACCCGCCCGGCGCCGTGCAGAAGCGCAGGTCGCGGTTGAACAGGTTGCGCTGCTGGCCGAGGACCATGAACGGATCCGCGTTCACCACGCCGTCGGAATCCGAGCTCTGCGCGAACTGCGCCATCAGCGCAGGGCGATCGGTACTAATGGAGGCTGCCTGGGAGAGATGGCGGTCGAGGTGCCGGCCCTGCTGGAGCGTGCCGACCAGCACCCCGTTCACGAAGACGCGCGTGTTGTTCTGCGCGGCGAGGACGCGCACGGTGTACCCGCCGCGATTCCCGGCGGGTGTGGTGAAGGGCCGTGCAAAGAACTCGGTGCCCCAGCGATTGAGCGGCAAGAGCTGCTCCACCAGGTGATCGGCGAAGAAGACGTCCTTCGACTGTACGTTGGCGATCTGGTGGCCGGAGAACACCGCCACCGGTTTGTCGGCCAGGATGCGGGTGCCGGTGAGATCGCGCGGCGCGTCGTTGGTGTTGCGCAACTGGTAGGTCTGCCCGGCGTTCAATTCGATCTGGTACGGGAATCCGGAGTCGTGGACGCCCGTGACCTCGGACGGGACGATGGTGACCTTGGTCGCGTCTTCCGTGGCGACCAGGGCCAACTGGGTGCCGTTCAGCTCGGGCACCGCGGTGTAGAGATTTCCGTAGCCGAGCACGAGGTACTCCGTGCCGACGACTTCGGTGGACAGCGCCGTGTAGCCGTCCGACGTGTGCTTCACCTGACTGAGCGCGTGCACCGTCACCGGTCCGGTGGCGGTCACGCGGACGCCCTTGTTCTCGATCACATCGTTGGCGTCGCCGAGATCCGCCGCGGCGGGCAGCAGGACATTCACCGAACCGGCGGCGGGAATGTTCACCACGTTGTTATAGCCCAGGCCCGCGATGCGGATGGTCACCTGCGTTCCCGGCCCTCCCAGAACGCACAGCTGCGGCCGCACGGGATTGGCCGGGTCGGGCGCGTAATTGCCCGGGAACGCCAGCCAGAAGTCCACGCCCGTGCATCCCAGCTCGCACGGTTGCGGGCGGTCGATGCGCACGAGGTGATCCTCCACCTCGCCCACGCCGCCGAAGCCTTCGGGCCCGAGTCCGCCCTCCTTGCTGAGCCGGAAGCGCGAGTAACTCACGCCGCCGCGCTGCATGGTGGGCACGATGAAATTGAGCACGTTCACGCCCGCCACCAGAGGCTGTGCGTTGAAGATCTTCTCGCCCGCGTCGTTCCACGAGCGGTTGAGGTTGAAATCGATCCACGCATCGAGCCGGCCGGCGGCGAGCGCCAGCACCTCCACCGTCGCGGAGGAACCGGGCACCAGCGGGGTCAGGAAGCGGACGCCGTCCTCGTCGTCCGGACCCGCGGCCGGGGAGGCGTCGTCGCCGTTGGACGCGGCATCGGGTTGACCATCGAGTTCCACGTCCTCTTCGCGTCCGAGTCGGAAGCCCGGCTCGAGTTGATGATGCGCGCCCTTGCGCGCGATGGTGGTTGGGAAGGTCGTGCCTTCCTCCGGTGCGTCGCCGTAATCGAAGCGCGCCTCCGGCGCTGCAATGCGGACGGGATAATCCTCGACCTCGCCGTCCGCGGCCTCGCCAACGAAGCTCTCGATGGTCACGCGGGTGAAGCGGAAACGCGAAAACGACGGGCCCGCCTTGGCCGTGGCCGGCACCGGGAAGTTCAGGTTGTTGGCACCGCCAGCCAGGAGTTGGCCATTGAAGATGCGCTCCCCTTCGTCGCTCCAGTCGCCGTCCGCGTTGAAATCAACCCAAGCCCAGAGGCGGCCCTGGGTGGAGGCAGTGACGATGACCTCGCCGTTCTGTCCGGCGACGAGCGGCAGTTTGATCTCCACACCATCCTCGTCGTCGAGGCCGCCCACCGGACTGGCATCGTCCCCTGAAGCGCCCGCGTTGGGCTGGCCGTCGCCCTCGGCATCGATTCGGCGACCGAGGAAGACATCCGGATTCACGCGATGCCGCGCGCCGTTGTTTTTCAGGGTGGTCGGATAAGTCGGATCGGGCGCATCGCTGAAGTCGAGATTCACCTGCGGCGTCGAGACCCGCACCGTGCCGTCCTCCACTTCACCGTCCTCCACCTCGCCGGTGAAGCCCGGGATCTTGAACCGGCTGAAACGGAAGCGGTCGAAGGCGCTGCCCGCCTTCGCGTCGGAGGGCACGGCGAAGGTGAGGGTGTTCACGCCGCCGACCACCGGAACATTCGCCAGGATTTCCTCCCCCGGATCGGCCCAGTCGCCGTCCTGATTGAAGTCGATCCAGGCGGAAAGCAGGCCCTGGGTCGAGGCCTGGACCGCGACCGTGCCGGCCTGTCCGGGCACGAGCGGCACCGTCACGTTCACACCATCCTCGTCGCTTGTTCCACCGGTGGGCGATACGTCGTCGCCAGTCGCCCCCGCGTTCGGCTGTCCGTCCGTTTCGGCGTCGATGCGGCGTCCCAGGAAAACATCGGGATTGACGCGATGCCGGGCGCCATTGTTCTTCAGCGCGGTGGGGAAGGTCGGATCCGGCGCATCCCCGAAATCGAGATTCACCTGGGCCGAGGCGAGTCGGACCGGGTGATCCTCGACCTCACCGTCCGGCGCTTCGCCGAAGTAGTCCTTCACGCCCTCGCGACTCAGGCGGAAGCGCGACAGGCTGGCACCTTCCTTGACCGTTGCGGGCACGGGGAAGGTGAGGTTGTTGACGCCCGCCGCCAGGGCGAGCGCGGTGAAGATGCGTTCCCCGGCGTCGGCAAAATCACCATCCGCGTTGTAATCCACCCAGGCATCCAGACGCCCCGCGGCGGTGGCCTCCACCGCCACCGGCGCACCCTGCCCCGCAGTCAGCGCGCCGGCGAACGTCACGCCGTCCTCGTCGTCAGCGGTGGTCGGATTGAGATCGTCACCGGTCGCGCCAGCCGTCGGCTGACCGTCCTTGTCGGCGTCGAGCAGCTTACCGAGGCTGAAGCCACGAAGGAGGCGATGCCGCGCCCCGTCGCTGGCAAGAACGGTGCGATAGGTATCCGGCGCGTCGGCGAAATCCAGGTTGGCTTCAGGATTCGCCACGTTCACGGCGTAATCCTCCACTTCGCCCGCCTCGGTGCTGAGCCCACCCGGTCCGACCGCTCCCTCCTGGCTGAGGCGGAAGCGCGCGTAGGTGGTACCCACCCGCGCCGTGGCCGGGACGGCGATGGTGACCGAGCGGTCGCCCGGCGGAAAGCGCTCGTGGATCACATGTTCTTCCGCATCGTTCCATTTGCCATCGCCGTCGAAGTCGATCCAACCGTCGACCGCCCCCGAGGTCCCGGCGGGCACCGCGAGCCGCAGCGTGAGACGGGGTGCACTGCCTGGCGCGAGGGGATCGACGAAGACCACGCCATCGTCCTCCGCACCTTCGCCGGAGGCGGCGGAGTTCGGCTGGCCGTCGGGCTCGGCATCGTTACCGGCGCCGAGGCTGTAGCCCTTCACGATGCGGTGCGCCGCACCCG
>CAZYJB010000417.1:0-4668 GCA_964647675.1 uncultured Verrucomicrobiota bacterium
TCGCCGCGGCGGTCGAGGCGCCCGAGGTGCTCGGAGCCTCCCCGACTCCAGAAGTTCCCGATCTCGACCTGGACGCCCCGGGAATTTCGATGTGGACCCATTCCATCCGCCTTTCTGGTGGCGGCGGCTTCAAGGACAATCCCCAGCTTAGCTCGCTGAACCCGCAGCCCTCCGGCTTCGCCACGCTCTCGGCGGAAGGCTCCCTGTTCCGCCTGCCGGTGGACGGTCCTGAAGTTTCGCTGCTCGGCACGCTGGATCACATCGAGTACTTCGATCGCGAACTGGATCCCGAGACGATGGCCCTGACGGATGCACGATGGGCGTCGACCGTTGCCGATCGTTGGACGTTGAGCGCGCAGTCGGGATATCTGTATTTGAGTCAGGTTTTCGATGCTTCGGAGATCGAGGGCACTCCGCTGGTCGTCCAGGCCGAAGGGCACACCGTCTATCTTCGCCCCGCGGTTTCCTACGCGCTGGGGGCGGGCTGGCACGGCGAGGTCGAGTACGAGGTCTCGCGCCAGTGGCTGGCGGATCCCTTGGATTCATTCTTCGATATGGCGCCGAAGGCGGGCTTGGTGCGACGCTTGCGACCGGACACCGAGCTGGGACTTTCGTATCGGTTCCGTGACCGGCGTTTCGATTCGCGGACGCCCACGGATCTTTTCGGGGATCGCGTCGTGGGTCGGCTGCGGATCGCACAGCACGAGATCGAGGGGGTCTGGCGTCGATCCTGGGGGCGCGCGCGCGCGTGGCGTTTCTCGGCGCGGGCGGGTTGGGTGCATAGCTCGGACAATGGCGTCGGATTTCTCGACTACGATCGGTTCCAGGGGGTCGGCGCTCTGCGCTGGGTGGCTCCTCGTTGGGAAGTGCGCGGCGAGGTGCGGTCCCGCTGGTACTACTACGGAGTCCAGCAGGCAGATCCGCTGGCGGGGACATGGCGCCGGCGTTGGGATGTTGCGTGGTCGTTGCGGACGTCGTGGAAGGTGCGGGAGAAGGTCCAGGCTTATTTGCAGTACGAGGGTGAATCAACGGATGAGAATGTGGTGGCGGGAGATTATCGTGTGAACACCATCAGCGCTGGCGTGGAATGGGAGCTTTGAACCCAGCGATGGCTCGTGATGCGCAGGTGCCGGCGGTCTCAGCGCGCCTGTTCTGGACGACCATCGGCTTGGTTTGGCTGGTGTCGGCCGTTCTCATTGGCTGGGGTGCGTACCAATTGCGCGAGCAGGTTCGACGCCAGGTGGTCGAGCGCGACGCCGAGTTGTTCCACGCGCTCTCACGACCCTACCGCGCTCCGACGCCCGAGGAGGATGAGGCGCTTCCGCTCGACTCGGTGCAGCTCTTCTACTCCATGGCCCGCCCGCTGGGGATCATCGCGGCACGGCTATATTCGGGGGACGGGAGGATGATGTTGACCATCCCCGAGAACGTCGAAGACGCGGTCATTCCCCAGGAGGCGTGGGCGAAATTGATTCGCATGCAGCTCTCCAGCCGGTTCGAGCCCGAGTACTCCATGGCGGAAGTCTACCTGTCTACCAACGCGTGGGTGTTCTCGCAGGGAGCGCAGGCGATTCCGGTGGTGGAAGTATTCATCCCCCTGCAGTCCGGGATGTCCCCGGGGCCCAGCGAAATTGCGTGGTTCCTGCTGGATGGCGAGCCGGTGCGGGCGGAATTCGAACGTTTCGACCGGCAGTTGCTGTTTCAGGTGCTGGTGCTGCTGGGGGCCGCGTTCACCATCACGGGCGGCGCGTTGCACTGGGCCTTCCGCCGGTTGATCCATGCCCATGCCCTGCTGGCGGCGCGCACGGAGGATCTGCTGCGCGCGAATCGCGAGCTGTCACAGTCGGTGCGCGTGGCGGCGGTGGGCGCGATGACCGCGCACCTGATGCACGGGTTGAAGAGTCCGATGTCCGGTCTGTCACGCTTCATGGCCGCGCGCGTGCAGTCGGAGGGGGGAAGGAATGAGGCGTGGGTCGAGGCGCTCGCTGCAACGCGTCGCATGCAGTCCCTGATCCAGGGCGTCTCCCGCGTGGTGGGGGAGCAGAGTGCGGAGTACACCTATCACGTTTCGCCGCGCGAACTGGCAGAGTCGATCGCGCAAAAGGTGAGGCCGATGGCGGAGGCCAGCCAGGTGCATTTCGTGGTGGTCGGGGATCCTCCCGGCAAACTCGAGAACCGGACCGCCGGCCTGCTGGGGCTGCTGCTGACGAATCTCGTGGAGAACGCCATTCAGGCATCGCCCGTGGGCGAGACCGTGGCGTTGAGTGTCGGGGCAGGGGATCGTTGGGAGTTCGAGGTGTCGGATCGTGGCCCGGGCCTTGCCCCCGATGTGATGGCGCGTCTCTTCGAACCACAGCGAAGCACGAAGGAGGGAGGGAGCGGCCTCGGACTTGCCATCACGCGACAGTTGGCCATGGCCCTGGGAGGCACGGTCCGCCTGTCCCACACAGGCCCGGCCGGAACCACCTTCCGGGTCGAGATCCCATTCGTCATGCCGCGCCTCGAATTGGCTGAGTCCGGAACGGCTCCCACGGTGGAGGGCCCTTGATCACCTCCGCCTTGGAGCACCGGCCGCACCGCGGGTCGGCCGAATTGCGGGGCGTCCCCCCTCCATCGGGAGCGTCGGGACCTGCACAGGCCCGGGCGACCCGCCTCGCGATCGCGATGCTTGGGTTGATGGGGGGGATCCCACGGTCCGCGCCCGCCCTCGAATGGTCCTGGCTGCATCCGCATCCCCATGGTGCCAACGTGGTGGACCTTGCGAAGCTCGGGGCCCGCTACCAGCAGGTGGGCGAATCGGGCCAGATCTACGCCAGCACCAACCGGGTGGTCTGGGAACCGGTGTCGAGCGGGACGACGCGGGAATTGCGTGGCGTGACGACCCTCGGGTTGCGATGGCTGGTGGTGGGTGAAAACGGGCTCGTACTTTGGAGCGATGATGGGGCGCATTTTGAAGTGGCCGCGGGGATGCCGGCCACGACTCGCTGGCTCGAGGGCGTGGCGGCGTCGTCCACGGTGGCGGTTGCGGTCGGCGATGCCGGGGCGATTTATCGGACGGAGGAGGGCGTGACCTGGACGGTGGCCAACGAGGGCGGGAGCGCGGCGTGGTTGACCGGCGTCGCGTTCGGCGGCGGGCTGTTCGTTGCCGTGGGCGAAACCGGAACCATCCTCACCAGTGCCGACGGCCGCGACTGGACGCGACGGCCTTCGGGAGTCACCGCTGACCTGGCGCGCGTGACGTATGGCGCGGGTCGCTTCGTCGCGGTGGGGGACCAAGGCACCGTGCTGACCAGCCGCAACGGGCAACAATGGGAGTCGCTCAATCTGCCGGCCGGTGAGGGGCCCCGCCTATTTGCGGCGGCCTCGACGGAATTCGGCATCCTCGTCGTGGGGGAGGCGGCGGTGTATTTCCGTCCCAACCTCAGTCCTGGCTGGCAGAATCATTTGCTCGAGGCCGTTTCGCCGGCCCCGGCCCCGGAGTGGACCTTCGCCGCCGCGCATTGGGATGGTGAGGAGTTTCTCATCGCCGGGCACACCGGGGTGACGACCATCGGCGCGATCGTGCGCCAGGTGCCGGTAGTGGTCCTTGCGTGGCTGCGCGCGGACGAATCACCGCGATCGCAGTTCTGGGATTTGGAACGTTTCGGCGAGGTGTACCTTGCGGTGGGGGACGTCTCCACCGTGTTCAGCAGCGTCGCTGGAGCCGGGCTGGATCCGGAGGTGTTGCCGGGCACGGCGGATACGGTGCTGTTCGGGGTGGGCGGTTCGGACGTGGCGGCGCTGGCGGTTGGGTCGGGCGGCGTTGTGTGGCGCTCTCCCGGCCGCACCGCGACGGGAGTGGCCACCAACCAGGTCGAAGTCGCGGGCGTGGTGCACGAGTGGACCACCACCAACACGGTCAATCTGCTCGGCCTGGTCTGGGAACGCGTAGCCGTGGGGTTGACGCAGGAGACGTTGCAGGGAGTCGGGTGGAACGGGAGTCAGTTCGTGGTGGTCGGAGCCAACGGCGCGCTGTTGCGTAGTCCCGACGGCACCAACTGGGTGGCGGGCGCGCTGCCATCGGCCGAGTTCTTCAGTTCCGTGGCGGCCTCTCCCGATCGCTGGGTGGCGGTGGGAAGCAGAGGAGCCCTGTTCGAGAGCCGCGATGCGATGGCTTGGAACCACGTGCCCCTGGCGGAAACCAACTGGATCTACCGCGTCCGCTGGGAGGGCGGGCGATGGTCGGCGGTCGGGCAGCGCGGCCTTTTCTTCGACAGCACCAATGGCCTGGCCTGGAACCGCAGGGCGACTGGCACCGACGCCTGGTTGACCGACGTGCAACAGGTGTCTGGCATGACATGGGTTTGCGGCACCCAGGGTAGCCTGTTGAGAAGTGCGGATCTCGTCCGGTGGGAAAGCGTGGAGACGCCCACCGGAAAGGCGTTCCATGCCCTGGCATCGCGCGGGGAGGAATTGCTCCTCGCGGGGGCCGAGGGCGTTTGCCTGCGGCTTCTGCTCGACGCACCGGTCACGCCGGTGGGCATCGCCCAGCATGAGTATCGCGTGACACCGGCGGGGGCGATCGAACTGTTCCGGCTCGATGGAATGGGTGGACGTGTGTTTCGCCTCGAATCCACGGGAAACCTCCAGGCTTGGGGCACGACCCACACGGGCCGGATGGGCGTCGGC
>CAZYJB010000418.1:0-1312 GCA_964647675.1 uncultured Verrucomicrobiota bacterium
CCCTCACCTCCACCTCGGTAGGATTCACCAACGCACCCGTCCCGCTCGGGCTTCTCTCCGCCGCAGTCCAGCCGCTCGCCCTGACGCTCCAATCCGGCACGGTGCAAATCGAAGCCGGCTGGGAGGCCGACCTGAATCCGGAACCCGACGGCGACGGCCAGTTCACCCTCGAAGACCTCGGCATCATCGCGCAGTTCGTGGCCGGACTGGCCACGCCAGCCGAGGTCAGCCAGTTCGTGCGCGCTGACTGCGCGCCCTTGCCCACGCGGGGCGACGGTTTTCTCGCCGCCGCGGACTGGACCCAGGCCGCGCGCTATGTCGCCGGTCTCGACTCCCCGGTACGCGCGGGGGGGCCGCAGTCCGCTGCCGTCACCGCGGCACTTCACTCGGAGGAAACATCCCATGAACCCGAGGCGTCAGCGACAGGCAACCGCAGCGGACGCACGCTCGGGCTCATGAACGCGGGCGCCACGGCACGCCGACTCGATCTCATCCCCGCGAGCACGACGGCAGGCGGGCCCGTCACCGTCTCCGTGCGCCTCACGGCCACCGGCAGCGAAAACACCGCGGGATTCAGCCTCTGGTTCGATCCGACGCGATTGCGCTACATCACCGCACGACGTGGCGTGAGCATTGGCGTCGGCTCGTCGGTGGTCATCAACGACGTCCACGCCCCCGATGGTCAACTCGGTGTCCTGATCGGGGAGAGCGCCGGCATCCGCCTGCGCGCCGGGCAGCACGAACTGCTGTCCATCGACTTTGAACTGTTTGAAAACGCGCCCGCCACACTGCAGTTCGCCGACGCACCCGTTCGCCGCGAACTGGTCTCCAGTGACGTGCAGATCCTCCCGGCCTCATACGGGACCGCCACCCTCGATGCCGCCGTCCTTCCGCTGGCGCCGCAACCGCGTCCACTGATCCGCCAGCGCACCGGCGCGCTGCTCATGCGCTGGGATGCCACGCGCCCCGGACACTACGTCCTCGAAAGCACCACCGATCTCCGGACTTGGATACCCATCACCGAATGGGACGTTCTCTCGGCGTCGACGCTCGAGTTCACCGATCCGGATCCGGGCCACGGCAGCCACCGGTTCTACCGCGTGCGGTGACGGGAAGCAGAGCCTGCGCTCGAGGCCGTGGCCGTGGCCGCCCCACCCGGTCACCACTTCCCATCCGGGTGGGTCACGAGCTCTGTCCCGTGACTTGGTGTCCGATCAGGACACCAACCTGCTCCTTTCTCCGTTTCCCGATTCCCTCACCGCTTCAGGTCGGGGCCTTCGCCCCGACTCGCCGGTCGGAGCCGGCGAGCCAC
>CAZYJB010000418.1:1322-4665 GCA_964647675.1 uncultured Verrucomicrobiota bacterium
GGACGTACTTCGCGGTCCCCGCTTGTCACCCGTCACTTGCTTCCCGCCAGCGCACGGATCTCTCCCTCGGTCAGGACTCGATCGAAGACCGCGATCTCGTCCATCCGTCCCTCCCACGTGTCCTCGAGATCGCAACGTCCGCCGAGGAACCAGGGATGCTGTGACCCCGTGGCCAGGCGCGACACCGCGGACTCGAGCTCGCGCCGGCCGTTGAGATACACGCGCACCCGCAAACCGTCGCGGGTCAGCGCGACATGCTGCCAGGTCCAGCGCGGCAACTCGGTGGCGCCCCCCACCATCGATGCGCCGGGTTCGCCCGACAGAAACACCAGGCGATTCGCATGCCCCGCGGTGCCGCCCACGCCGAGGTGCTCACTCCAGGCGCTCCAGCCACGGTCCGGTCCCACCGACCACATCCAGCCACTCACGCCTCGGGCCGCGGTGGGCATGCCGTTCCATACCCACATCGAAACCGAGTACCGGGCACCCAGCGATTCCATCGAGGTCCGCAGCCGGCCGCCCGCGAAATGCGCGGCCCGATTCTTCCTTCCCGGCCCCGCGAAGTCCGGGATCTGTGGCCCTTCGAGATAATGGGTCACGCCGCCCTCGAAGAACGCGTCGCAACCATGCCCCGACGCATCGCGCGCCCGGGGCGGACCGAACTCGTCGAGTCGCCACCAGGCGATCGGTGCCAGGGCTCGCAGCGCCCTCGCGCCCGGCCCTTCATCCGACCTCGGCTCGCGGCGTGGCCGGCTGGTGACTGATTCCAGCAGACCCAGCGCAGCACCCACGAGGCGCGGTTCGGCATCCACTTCGAGCCCGGCGGACCGCGCGGGCCACGTGTTGTAGCCGCCCAGCGGATGCTGCTCCGGCGGCGGCACGTACCCATCTCCGCCATTGGCCAACTCGATGACCATCGTGCGCTCCAGCGGACTTGCCGCCTTCAGCTTGAGTCCGGTGAGCGCATACGTCTCGGTGGGCAACGCGACGATGGCCACATCGCCCAGCTGAATCGCCTGCACCACCACCTCGGTGCGTTGCGCCGCGTGCAGGAGGACCTGCTCGCGTGCATACACCTCAGTGGTGTCCTTGGGCAATCGCCCGGCCATGGCCTCCACGACGCGTTGTGCCCATTCCAACCGTTGGCGGTCGGGCACGCGATACGCCAGCGCCAGACGTTGCTCAGCCATCGCGAGGCTGGCGGGAACGGAGTACCGGATCCCGTGCAAGGCGGGCACCGCGAGGTCGAGCAGGCCGCTGGTGTACGTCTCGATCGAGAGGTTGGGATCCCACTCGGAGGCCGGCCGCGTGTAGTCCCGACGCCAGATGTCACCGCTGCAGCCGTGTGAGAGAATGCCGACGAAAGGCGCGCTGCCGGCAGCAGGTTCGGGTGCCAGCCGCGCGCGCAGGCCTTCACTGAACAAACCGAAATAGTCGGCGCTCACCGGAGCATCCGAAAAGTAGTGCATCGAGAAGTTGCCCAGCACCGCGAGCGGCCGACCGTCCATCGCCTGCACAGAAACCAGCGCCAGATCGGGGTCCTCGGGACCGGCCTCGCCCGTCACATCGTCCCAGTTGGCGGCCGCGTGCATGTTCGCGCGCACGGTGCGGTTGCCGAATGGATCCTCCGCCAGCCGATCCGGCCGGCGGATCCACTGGCGCGGCGCGGTGAAGGCCGCGGCGTCGGCAATCGCGAATCCCACGCGCGCCGGTTCCAGGTGGCTTTGGGCGGCCTGGATGCCCTGCACAATGCGGTCGCGCAACAGCGGGAGGTAGCGCGGATCGGCGTCCGTACCGAGGCAGGCCATGGCCGCGGGTGCCGAGTGCGAGTGCGTGGCCGAGATGAGCTGGCGATCCGCCGGGATGCCGGTGGCGGCAGCAGCGCGCGCCTTCACCTCATCGAGAAACGGCCTCGCCATCATGCACGAATCCACCACAACCACCGCGATCTGCGTCCCGCCACGCGCCAGCACGAGGGCGCGCACCCTGACCGGCGTGCGCACCTGGGTGGCGGACTGACTGAGCATGCCGCCGTTGATCAGAACTGGAAACGCTGCGGGCGACGCATCCACCACCGCGGCGCCGGCGCGGAATTCTGGCTGCCCCGACACGGACAGGGAACAGCTCCACGCCACGGCGCAACCCGCCGCGAACCGGCCGAGCCGCGTCCAGCCTCGCCGTCCCTGTGTCATGCGAGGATCTCCTTCACGACGTGTCCGTGCACGTCGGTGAGCCGGAAGTCGCGTCCCTGAAACCGGTAGGTCAATTGCTCATGGTGGATGCCCATCTGATGCAGGAGCGTGGCCTGGAAATCGTGCACATGGACCGCGCCGTTCACGACGTTCATGCCGAGGTCGTCGGTCTCGCCGTGGCTCAGACCGGCGCGCACGCCACCGCCCGCGAGCCAGCTTGTGAAGGCGTACGGATGATGGTCGCGGCCCCATCGTTTGCGGTCGTCCAGACTGCCCTGCAGAAAGGGCGTGCGCCCGAACTCACCGCCCCAGATCACCAGGGTGTCGTCGAGCAACCCGCGCTGTTTCAGGTCGAGCACCAGCCCGGCCGACGGCTGGTCCGTGTCGCGACATTGGGTGTAGAGCTCGGTGGTGATGCTGTTGTGCTGGTCCCAGCCCGCGTGCATCACCTGCACACAACGCACGCCACGCTCAATGAGACGCCGCGCCATGAGGCAGTTGTAGGCGAACGTGCCTTGTTCGCGCACCGAGGGCCCGTACAGATCCAGCACGGACTGCGGCTCGTGCGAAAGGTCGGTGAGTTCCGGCACGCTGGTCTGCATGCGGAACGCCATCTCGTATTGCGCGATGCGCGTGGCGATCTCGGGATCGCCGTGCTCGCGCAGCTTCAACGCATTGAGCTGCGCCAGGTCATCGAGCATGGCGCGGCGCATCGGGCGGTCGATGCCGCCCGGATCGTTGAGGTAAAGAACCGGTTCGCTGCTCCCGCGGAACTTCACCCCCTGGTAGCGGGACGGCAGGAAACCCGAGCCCCAGTAGAAATCGTAGAAGATTTGGCCGCAGGAGGTGCCCTTGCTGACCGAGGTCATCACCACGAAGGCGGGCAGGTTCTCCGACTCGGTGCCGAGCCCGTACGTCAGCCAGGCACCCAGCGTCGGGCGGCCCGGGATCTGGCCGCCGCTCAGCATCAGGGAAATCCCCGGCGCGTGGTTCACCGTGTCGGTGTGGAGGCCCTTCACGAAGCAGAGCTCGTCGGCGACGCGCGCCGTGTGCGGCATCAGTTCGCTGACCCAGGCCCCGCTCTGTCCGCGCTGATGGAAGGGCTCGATGGGTGCCAGCAGCAGCTTGCCATCCGCCTTGCCGGTCATGGT
>CAZYJB010000419.1:0-4662 GCA_964647675.1 uncultured Verrucomicrobiota bacterium
CCCATCCTGGGTGCGGCCCCCCCTCCCTCGGCGCCAGCCGGTCATCGTCCCGAGCGCATGGGCGGCACCACGCTGCCCGCGCGCCCCCATGCCTGCCGTCGCTATCTCAAGGTCCGCATACGGGAAAACACCTACGGGATTCCCGCATCGCAGGTGCGGGAGATCGTCTATTGCCCCGAGATCAGCGAGACGATCACCGACACGCCGCGCGCTTATGCCCTCGCCAACCTCCGCGGCCACGTGGTGCCGGTGATCGACGCCGCACGCCTCGTGCTCGGCGAAGATCTCTGCCGGGCGGACCTCACCCCAAGCTGTCTCCTCGTGCTGGAAGTCGCCGGCGTCGGCGAAGCGCATCGGGTCCTCGGTCTTCTGGTGGATGGCGTCGAGGAAGTGGTCCAGGTCCGAGACGACCCTTCGCAGGCGCCTGCACCCGCTTCCCGCAGTGTGATGCGCGGCGTGTCGCCCGGGAGTCTCCGCATGCTCGAACCGTTGATCCGCGATTTCCTCGCGGGTTGAATCCAACCCCCGCGGCTTGCGGAGCCGCGCTTCGGGGAGAATCATTCGCACGCCGGCAGTCGCCGGCCGCGACCATGGCACTCCAAGCGAAGCCGACATCCGCGGAGACTTCCTGTCTGCTGTTGTGGGCGGCGCGCGAACTGAAGCAGGAACCCTCCCTCGAAGCCGTCAAGGTCGACCGTTCCTCGGGCGCGCTCTCGCTCGCGACCCTCGCCGATCCCTCCCACGGCGGCGTGGCGCAGCGGGTCCTGAACAGCTTTCCCTCGCCCGATCCCGGCAGCCCCACGCCGTGCGCGCTGCTGGGCGGTTCCACCGACTGCGGCGACTGCCCGCATGCCGCCTCCCTGTCCAGCGAGATGCGCCTGCGGGTCGAGCACACGCCCAAGACGACGGTCATCTCACGAGTCACCTGTCCCACCGCACCAACCTTCTGGAAGTGGCGTGTCCACCGGCTGCCGCAGTTCGTTCCCCGAGAGGTCCGGCTGCCCGAAGAAGGTCACAATGAGGCGGAGTGGAAGCATCAGCTCGCCGCGGCCGGTGTCTGTGGCGTGTTGACGGTGGCCGGCTGGGTCCTCGGCTCCACGCCCGCCGGACTCACCGCCTTCGCAGGCGCTTTCCTCGCTGGCGCCTGGTTCCCCGCGCAGGAGACCTGGGAACGCCTGCGGGAGCACAAGCTGGACGTCCACCTGCTCATGCTCGCGGTCGCCGCGGGCGCCGCCGCCATCGGCGCCTGGGCCGAAGGCGCCGCGCTGCTCTTCCTCTTCTCCCTCTCCGGCGCGCTCGAACACTATGCGATGCACCGCACCCACCGCGAGATCAGCGCGCTCACGCGCCGCGCGCCCAAGGAGGCCGTCGTTCTGGACGACCACGGCCACGAACAGCGCCTGCCGGTGGCATCGCTGACGCCCGGCATGCGCGTGTTCGTGCGGCCCGGCGAGACGTTTCCCACGGATGCCGAGGTTGTCTCGGGCTCGACCGCCGCCGACGAATCGAACCTCACCGGGGAGGCGGTGCCGGTGGAGAAAACCCGCGGCGACACGGTGCTCTCCGGCACGCTCAACCTCTGGGGCGCGGTCGAGGCGCAGGTCCTGCGCGCCGCCGGGGACAGCGCGTTGCAGCGCATCATCCACCTCATCTACGAATCGCAGAAGCTCAAGGCGCCCTCCCAGCGGTTCACCGATCGCTTCGGCACCCCGTACACGATCGGCATTCTCGGTCTCACCGGGATTCTCTTCCTTTTTTGGTGGCTCGGCGCCGGGCGTAGTCCGTGGGTGGGAACGCCCGAGGCTCCCAGCGCGTTCTACCTCGCGATGACGCTCCTCGTGGTGGCGTCCCCCTGCGCGCTCGTCCTCTCCATTCCCTCCGCCATCCTCGCCGCCATCGCCCACGGCGCGCGGCGCGGCATCCTGTTTCGCGGCGGTGCCGCGGTCGAACGCCTGGCCGAGATCGACACCGTGGCGATGGACAAGACGGGCACCCTCACCACCGGCGAACTGCGCGTGGAATCGGTGCAGAGTTTTCCCGCCGGCCACGAGGCCACGATCCTGAATGTCGCGGTCGCCATCGAACGCCTCTCGGCCCATCCCCTCGCGCGTGCCATCTCGCGCCACGGCAAGCAGCGCGGGGTCCTGCCCCTCGAGGTCGGGCAGTTCCAGTCTGCCACCGGCCTGGGTGTGACCGCGACGGTGGATGGACACCCGGCCCGCCTGGGTCGCCGCGAATTCGCCTGTGACGATCCGCCCGCGGGATCCACGCCGGTCGATTCGCCCGCGCGCCCCGGCATGAGCGAGGTCTGGGTGGGGTGGAACGGGCTCACCGGCCGCCTGCTTCTGCGGGACGACTTGCGTGCCACGGCACGGCATACCGTGGACCAATTGCGGGCCTGCGGACTGCACACGCTGGCGCTCACCGGGGACAATGCAGCCACCGGACGCCTGCTTCAGGATGAAGTGCACCTCGACGAACTTCACGCCGGCCTCAAGCCCGCGGACAAAGTCGCCATGCTCCAACTCCTCACCAAGTCCGGACGCCGCGTGGCGATGATCGGGGACGGCGTCAACGATGCACCGGCCCTTGCCGCTGCCCACGTGGGTGTAGCCATGGGCGCGCGCGGCTCGGACGCAGCGCTCGAGCAGGCGGACATCGTGCTCATGCATGACCGTCTGGAGAATTTTCTGGTGGCCTTGCGACTGAGCCGTCGCGCCTCGAGAATCATCCACCAGAACCTCGCGATTTCGCTGGGCACACTCGTCGTGCTCGCGCTGCTCGCGCTGGCGGGCCGGATCCCTCTCACGCAAGGCGTGCTCGGCCACGAGGGCAGCACGGTGATCGTCGTGTTGAACAGCCTGCGATTGTTGTTCCCGTCGCGGTAGGGCGAACGCCCCACCTTTCCGGCACCTCACACGGCAGGTGGGGCGAGGCGTCCCGGCCAAGCCGCCCATCAAGGTCGCCCCAGCCTTTCGCCCCACCCGCGGCGCCACGGGGACGTGGCGCCCACAAGCGCTAACCTAAAAAACTGTGATTTCTTGGGCTTTTCTGCGATTTGCGTTGCGTAAACGCCGATGCATTGCCCGAACACTGGGAGATTCTTCACCAGTGGCTGCCCGCCAATCTCGATGAACGTGCGCGCGCTTGCGGCTTTTTCCAGCGCGCCCGTGGTTTGCAGGACAATGAATGCTGGTTGCGCTTGATCCTCATGCACGTGGCCGGCGGACTGTCGTCCCAGCAAACGGCGGCGCGTGCTCGCGTACTCGGCTTGGCTCAAGTCAGCGGCGTGGCGTTGTTCAAACGCCTCAAGACGCCCTCGGCCTCTGGGCATGTACCCAAAAGCAACGACGCTTCAGCCAAGGCGTGGAAGCAAGCCAAGATCCTGACATCGCTGCTGATCGAACGCGTCATGATCGAAGGGCGCTTTTTCCCCCTGGGGATATGGCGGATGAGCAGACGCCGTGCTGGCCGGTTTTTATAGAAACCCGCGACACCCTTCGCGGCATCCTGGCACACGCGGTCCCATTGCCGCAGCTACTCCGAAACGCTCGACGAATTGCCGGGCGTCTCAAATCGACACCGCGAGGAAGGCGAATGCGGTGCGCAGCCTTCGCATCACCATTTCCCGACTCTTCAGGTTAACGCCTATGAGGCATGCGCCCTACCCCGCCTCCGCCGCTTTGACGGTGTTTCGCATGAGCATCGCGATGGTCATCGGACCCACACCGCCCGGATTGGGCGTGATGCGACCCGCGATCGGTTGGACCGCGGCGAAATCGACATCGCCGACCAGGCGCGAGCCCGACTTCGCCGTCGCGTCGGGTATCCGGTTCACGCCCACGTCTATGACCACAGCTCCCGGCTTTACCATGTCCACCTGCACGAAGTGCGCGACGCCCATCGCCGCAATCAGGATGTCCGCACGACGGCAGTATGCTCCGATGTCCGCCGTGCGCGAATGGCACACGGTGACCGTGGCGTCGGCGTCCTTGCCCTTCTGCATGAGAATCGAGGCCATCGGCTTTCCCACGATGTTGCCGCGGCCGAGGATCACGACATGGGCACCCGCGATGCGGACACCCGATCGGATGAGAAGTTCATGAACACCGGCCGGGGTGCAGGGCACGAAACCGCCTTCGTCGCCGAGCAGCAAGCGTCCCACGTTGACGGGATGAAAACCGTCCACGTCCTTGGCGGGATCGACCGCGGCGAACACGGTGGGCGCATCGATCTGCCGCGGCAACGGCGCCTGAACCAGAATGCCGTGCACCGTGGCGTCGCCATTCAACCGGCGGACCAACGACACCAGCTCCGCCTGCGTGGTCGATTCGGGCAGCACATGGGTGGTTGACTGGATGCCCAGTTCACCGGCCGTGCGTTCCTTCATGCCCACGTAAACACGCGAGGCCGGGTCCTCTCCCACCCGCACGAAGACGAGCTGGGGCTTCACTTCCCGCGCCAGAAGGGCGGCGACCCGCTCGCGCGTTTCCGAGTGGATCTGTGCCGCGATGGCGCGGCCGTCGATCAGGTTCTCCATGGAATGGGAGTCCAACGGGTCCCGCTCGGCTCGGTCAGCGCGCCGCCTCGATTGCTTCGACGTCCAGCAGCGGGATGTCCTTCCAGCGCGGACGACGGTCAAGGTACTCGCGCCCGGTGACC
>CAZYJB010000420.1:0-4658 GCA_964647675.1 uncultured Verrucomicrobiota bacterium
GCCACCACGCCTTCCAGTACGGGTGCACCTCCGACTCCGAGACAAGGATGTCGCGGAAGCCTTGTTTGCCGGCTGGATCCGCCGCGCTGTAGTACTTGAGGCGGTTCATGTCCTCGAAGGCGAAGGTGATCGAGCCCTTGCTGCCGTTGATCTCGAACTCCATGCCGTTCTTGTGACCGGTCGCGAACCGGGTGGCCTCGATGTTGACGATGGCGCCGTTCTTGAAGCGGCCGATGAAGCTCACCGCGTCGTCGACCGTGACCCTGCCTAGCTTGGCCCCGGCCTTGGCGCTGAGTCCGGCGCCCACTTCGGCGAGCACGGGACGCTCCTTGATGAACGACTCCATCAGGCCGCAGACCTCTTTCATGGGTCCGACCAGGTAGTGCGCCACGTCGATGAGATGCGCGGCGAGGTCGCCGTGAGACCCGGAGCCGGCGACCTCCTTTTGCAGGCGCCAGACCAGGGGGAACGCGGGATCGACGATCCAGTCCTGCGCGTACCGCGCGCGGAAGTGGAAGATGCGATCGCCCAGGTCCCCGTTCTCGATCATTTGCCGGGCGAAGGCGATGGCCGGCGCGCGCCGGTAGTTGTGGCAGACCATGTTGATGGTCTTGTTCTTCTTTGCCGCCGCCACCACCGCTTCGGCCTCCGCAACGTTCATCGCCAGCGGCTTTTCGCACAGAACCGCCTTGCCGGCGTTGCACGCGGCAATGGCCATGGCGGCGTGCTGGTTGTTCGGGCTGGTGATGTCGATGATGTCGATGTCGGGGTTGTCGAGGAGCGCCTGGTAGTCGTTCACCACACGGTTCCAGCCGTAGACCGCCGCATGCTTCTGGGTGGCCTCCTTGTTGCGACCGCACAGGGTGTGTAACTCGACCCGCGCGGGCAGGTCGGGAAAGAAGTGGTTCACCTGGCGCCAGGCGTTCGAATGCGCCTTGCCCATGAAGTTGTAGCCGACCATGCCGACACGAAGGACTCGATCTGCCATAGAATCAGGAAGGGTAGGTATTGAATGCTCGTTGCTGCTACTGCTGACCGGAAATGCGGGCGGATCATCACTGCGGGCGGGCGCCGCCGTCAATCGCGTCGCCTGCCCCGCGCGCCTCATTCCCCCAGTCGCAGCTCGCGCCCGTCGCGCAACGTGGGCACCGCGTCCACGACGTCCAATCTCAGGCAGTACGCGACATCCGGCGCGAGCTCGGGGAAAGCCATCAGCCGCCGCGCATTGGACGCGCGTTCGGGAATGGTGTCCGTCGACGACCCGCCGTCGCGCCACGCGCCCAGCGCCAGGGCCGCAGCATCCGAGAGCCTCGCCGCGCGGGCCGTTTCCATCCAGCGCGCGACCAGCGCGCCGGCGGCCATGACATCCTCATAGGCCGACGCCTCACCCGTCCCGCTGCACACCAGCACGACCCGGGGCGGCGACCGTCGCGCCAACTCGCGCACCAGCGCTCCGACATTGAGGAACGCTCCGAGGCCCACCCATGCCGCCCGCGCGCTGGCGCGGATGGCACGCGTGCCGTTGGTGGTCGTGGTGACGATGGTACGATCCGCGACCCGTTCGCGGGTGAACTCGCGCGGGGAATTGCCGAGGTCGAAATCGACGCCACCCGTCGCCACCGCGGTCAGTCGCAGTCCTTCGCGCTCTCCCGCCAGCAGGCACTCCGGATCGCAGCGTCGTTCCGCCAGCGCCTCCTCGATGGTGCGCACCGGCACCACCGCCCGAGCGCCCGCTGTCAGCGCAACCAACGCCGTGGTGGTGGCGCGCAACACGTCGAACACCACGCACGCCGTGCCGCCCAGGTCGCGACGGGACCAGGGCTCGAACTCGGCGGGTGTCAGCAGCACATCGAATTCCATGTCGCACTCAATCTGCCACGGTCCCTGCCCCGCTGGCCACCCGTCCCGCGCGCGCGCGCGCCGCGTGAAACAGATACTGCTGCGCATACCCGGCCTGCGGTCCAAAATGCTGTGCGGCGAATGCCTCCACCTGCCGCATCGCCACGGGGCGCCCGTCGAAGTACCCATCGCGCAGCGCGCGCAGCACCCAGACATCCACCGGGAACGCGCGCGGCTGATGGCACGAGAACAGCAGGACGCAGTCGGCGATCTTGCGGCCGACGCCCACGAGCCCCATCAACGCCGCTCGCGCCTCATCGAGCGGCAAGTGTCGCAACTGCCCCAGGTCGAGGTCGCCACCCGCCACGCGTTGCGCGGCCTCACTGAGGTACCGCGCGCGAAAGCCCATGCGGCACGCGCGCAGGGTCGCCTCCGGAATGCGTGCGAGGGCTGCTGCGGAGGGGAATGTCCAGGCCGGGGGTTCACCCGGCGGCACCGGCACACGCTTGCCATGCCGTTCGCAAAGCTGCGCCACGGACTGTCGGATCTGCACGATCTGCTTGGTCGACGACAGAATGAAGGATGCCAGACATTCCCAGGGATCCTGCCGCAGCAGGCGCAAGCCGCGACACGCCGATACCGCGTCACGCATGGCGGCATCGCCCGGAAACGCCTCCACCACGCGGGACCATTCGACGTCGAGTCCAAGATACTCCGCGAGCCACCGCCAGTCGCCCGGATCGTCGGCCACTTTCGCAACGATCCTCTCGCCTTCCTGCCGCAGACACACCCAGCGACCGCCCACCACGCCGACCCAGCCGGCATCACGCTGTGCCCACCGGAACGCCTGCCCGGAATCCAGGGTCATCCCGAGATGGAAGTCGCGAACCGTCCAAGTCCGTTGCCATTGCGGATCCTTCATGGCGCGCCACCGGTCAGGGACCATCCGCCGGTGAAGGCGGTGCAGCGGACGCTTTCCATGTGCGCTCGGGACTCCACAGATTGGGGATGCGCTGGAATCCGCGAGGCGCCCATCGGGGCCCAAGACGTTGCCAAGCAAGGTTCGCCATCCAGACGATGATCAACGCCGACGCCACCCCCAGTCCCCAGCCCGCCAACACGTCGGAGGGGAAATGCGCACCGTTGTAGACGCGCGACACGCCGATCCCGATCGCGATCGGCACCACCCACCAGGCGGCGCGCCGGTAATAGAGGCAGGCTACCGCGGCCATCAGCCCCGCGTTCAGGGCGTGCGCGGAAGGCATGCTGCCCAGCGGGTTGCCCCGCCCCACGCGCAGGATCACGTCCCCGAGGGCAGCGTAGGGTCGGGCGCGGCCGACGCCATCCTTCAGGGGCTCGGCCACGAATTCGTTGGCCGCGGCTGCGGCCAGGCCCAGCATCAGGACACAAACCAGCCCGCGCGGACCGCTACGCCAGACGAGGACGATCGCCAGTGCGGCCAGACCGGGCGCAAACCACGGGTTTCCACTGAGGAACGCCATGACCGCATCCAGAGTCGGATGGGACAGATCACGGTTGATCCAACGGAACGCGGCAAGGTCCCCTTCACTGAGCCACTGCACCCGCGGGACCGTGTCGGAAGTCGGCCCGATGGGCGAGGTCAAAGGTCCTGCCCTGTGACTGCACCGGCACAAATGTCACGGATTTGTAACCCGCGAGCCGGGTTGCCCGTGGGACCCTCCCGACCTTCGGAAACGAGATAGAACCACGCATGGCATGAATCGCAGCGCCCCTCCTCAATTCGAGTTTCGCCCCGGCGAGTCGGTGCGTCGCGGCATCCTTCGCCTCGCGGGCCTGCTCCCGGCGCATGCGCGCGCGCGCCTCGCGGCTCCGCCCACCCAGCTGGCGCAGACGGTGCACGAGACGCGCGTCCTCCTGAAACGCGCCCGCGCGCTGCTGCGACTGCTCACCCCCGGCCTGCCCGCCGATGCCGCGCGATTGAAGGCGGCCGAGGCCCGCCTGCGCCGCGCCGCACGGAGGCTCGCCCCGGCGCGCGACGGTGAGGTGGGCCTGGTCACGCTGACCCGGTTGGTGCGTGACGCAAGCGCAACGGACCGTTCGCACCTGGAGCCGGTGCGCCATTGGTTCGCGACGCACCATCGTGACCGCCCCCTGCGGGCCGGCGCCCTCCTCAGGTCGCTCCATCAGGTGCCCGCGTTGCTCGATCAGACCGTGCGCACGCTGCAAACGGCGCGCTGGCCGGACCACGGTTGGCGCGTCCTCGAAGCCAGCTTTCACGACAGCTACCGCCGCGCGCGGCGCCGGCTGAAGAACGCGGCCCGCGAGGGCAAGGCGGCAGCGTTCCACGACGCTCGTACCGGCGTGAAGCGGCTGATGTACCAGATCCAGCTCCTCCGCCGGGTCTCGCCCCGGCTCGCCGCGCGCCTGGCCCGAACGCTCGACGATCTGCAGACGAATCTCGGCGACGATCACGACCTCGCGGTGCTCGACGCCGCGCTCCGAAAAGCGCCGCCGCGCCTGGGTGAGGCGAAGTCCCGGAAACGCCTGCACGCCGCCATCGCGCAGCGCCAACGCAAGTTGCGCCGCCGCGCCCTCCGACTCGCGCGCCAGTCCTTTGCCGCACGCCCTGCGTCCTTCACCGCGGCGCTGCACCACGACTGGCGGCGCGGGCGCAAAAAGGCCTGACCCGGCGGCGCTTCGACTTCGTCGGCAGGAAGCGCATGACCCGCGCGGCAGCGCCTGCTACCGTGTCGGTGCGCGGCATGTCGTCTCCACCCCCCACGCCCTCTTCCCTCACCGCAACGTCCCCGGACGCGCGGCCGCTCCCCGTTGCCCCG
>CAZYJB010000421.1:0-2078 GCA_964647675.1 uncultured Verrucomicrobiota bacterium
GGCGTCGCCTGACGGCGACGGGCATGGTTCGCTGGGGACCATGAACCCGGAAGCTGATTGCAAATCCTGGGGTTCGAACGCGCTGCGGATCGTGCTCGGCGTGATGCTCATCGCCGAGACCAGGGCGGCTTCCCTGCGCCTCGACCTCCCGCGACCGGACGGAATGGGGGAACCAGGTGTGTGGCGGTTCGGGGTGGCGGATGCCGCATCATCTCCCCTGACACCGGATCGCGCGGATCGGATTGAGCTGGTGGCCACGGAAATGTTGGGGGTCGGGGCAGTGTCCGAATGGCAGATCGTGGATGGCACCCGAGCGCTGCAAGACGGCGTCTTATGGATCGACCATCGCGTCGACGCTCCAGCGCCCGGGCGGTTCTTCGCGGCGCGCGAGCTTCCCGCTCTCCGCCCGCCGGTGCCGGTGCGTGACGCGGCCGGACTGCGCGCCGCGGTGGCCTCCGCGACACCAGGGACGACGATCCTGCTCGAGCCGGGCACGTATCCCGGCGGGTTCTTCTTCAGCAATCTGCGCGGGACCGAAGAGGAGCCCGTGGTGATAGGCGCGGCGGATCCGCAGCGGCCGCCCGAGATCCGGGGCGGCGCCAACGGCATTCAGCTCACCGACCCGGCCCATCTCGAGCTGCGAGACCTGGTGCTGCGAGGGGCCACCGGGAACGGGTTGAACATCGATGATGGCGGCAGCTTCGCCACGCCGGCGCACCACGTCACCCTGCGACGCCTGCGCGTCGTGGAGGTGGGCCCGACCGGCAATCGCGACGGTATCAAGCTGTCGGGGGTGGTCTCGTTCCTGGTCGAGGGCTGCACGGTCGAACACTGGGGCAGCGGCGGGTCGGCGGTGGACATGGTGGGCTGTCACCAGGGACTGATCGTCAGCAACGTGTTTCGTCACACGGAAGCGGTGGCGGCGGAGAGCGGCAGCGGCGTGCAGGCGAAGGGCGGTTCGCGCGACGTGGTGGTGCGCCGCAACCGCTTCGAACATGCGGGATCGCGCGCGGTGAACCTGGGCGGGAGCACGGGTCTCGAGTTCTTCCGGCCGCCGCTCGAATCGGGAGTCGAACACTGGGAAGCGAAGGATCTGCGGGTCGAAGGCAACACGTTCATCGGTTCGTTGTCGCCCATCGCGTTCGTGGGCGTCGACGGCGCCGAGGTGCGGTTCAATACGATCTATCGTCCCCAGCGCTGGGGGATCCGCATTCTGCAGGAGACCACCGCGGCGGGATTCGTGCCGTGTCGCAACGGTCGGTTTACGGACAACGTGGTCGTGTTCGTCTCGACCCAATGGTCCGCCGGCGGCGTCAACGTGGGAGGGTCCACGGCACCCGCGACTTTTCAGTTCGCGCGGAACTGGTGGTACTGCGTCGATGTGCCGGCGCGAAGTCGACCCACCCTCCCCGTGGCTGAGACGTCGGGCGTGTACGGGACACGGATCGACTTTCGGGATGTGGCGTCAGGCGATCTGCGGTTGGTCGCGGGAAGTCCAGCGGCGGAGGCGGGAGCGGAGGCGTGGCCCGGAGGCGCGGGCGAAGGGGTCCAGGAGTAGAGCCGCGGGCGCGAAGCAATCTTGGTGGCTCGCCGGCTCCGACCGGAAGCGGAGAGGGAATCAGGATAGGGAGAAGGGAGCAGGTCGGTGTCCGGATCGGACACCAAGTCACGAGGCAGCGCTCGGGACCCACCGGGAAGACCGGAGGCTCTCCAGAGTGCAAATCATCTGATCCATCTGATCAACGCAGGCTCAGCAGCTCCGCGTTGGCGTCGCGCAGACGCCGGGAGAGGACCGAGGCGAGGTTCTGCAGAAGGCGGGTATGCAGAGCGTGCTGGCCGCGCGCGGGCAGTTGGTCGAAGGCGACGAAGGGCAGCCGCAGCAGGCGGACGTCGGTGCGAGCGCGGATCGCCGCCGAGCGGGGAGAGCGGTCAGCGAGCGCCATTTCGCCGAAGGTCATCCCGGGGCCGAGTCGTCCCACGACGTGCGAGTGGCCATCGTCGTCGTGGATGACCACCTCCACCTCGCCGTCGACGAGGAAGGCCACAAAATCGGCGGGGGCACCGGCTTGGAGCAAAAT